>JAGWIE010000001.1 GCA_028866445.1 Rhodospirillales bacterium
CCAATCATCGAATAGCGAGAGCTCTGCACCAATGCTTTCGATGGCTTCGGCGGCGGTTGTTTCGTCGGGCGTGTAAAATGAGGTCATATCCAACCCTTTTTACGGAACCAGATGAGCGGGGCAACTGCTGATATTATCATCGCCGCCCAGGCGTATTCATAGCCGTATTGCCAACTCAACTCAGGAATGTTGTGGAAATTCATTCCGTAAATACCGGCGATGAGGGTAGGTGGGATGCCCATGATGGAAACAATGGTGAGAACCTTGATGAGGCTGTTCTGGGCAATGTTGATGAAGCCGAGTGTTGAATCCAGGAGGAACTGCACTTTGTCGGTCAGGTGAGTAGAAAATTCATTGAGAGAAGAGACGTCCCTTTGAACAGATTTCAGGCGGTCGCGGACAGGTTTTGGCATCCATTCCACCGCGGCAATCGCATAAGGCGCAATTCGCGCCACACCAAGCTGGGCGTCTCGTAGAAAGGAGATGGCATCGTAATCCCGGCCCAATGTGATTAGAATGGCTTGCAGCTCGCGTTCGGCGTTGCGGGCAGGCGTTTGGTTGCCCATACGGTGATGAAAAACTTTGTGGCTCAAATGGTCCAGCTCTTCACGCAGCTTTTCAAGCGAATCAGCTTGCCGGTCGACTATGCCTTCCAGCAGCCCGGCAAAAATATGCGTGCTGCCAGAAACATTATCTGGCGGTGCGGTTGTGTTGAACTGGTTGAACAAGAGGCTGGGTGCAAAACGTAGCGTCACTAAAAATTTGGGCGATAAAACAAACCCGCATACGCCAGCTTCCAACACACCGCTGGCACGCGTGACGATTGGCATTGAGAGGGTAAGAATTTCATTTTCCACCCCCAGGCGAGAGGAGTTTTCGATCTCGATCAAATCCGCATGTTGCGGCAGTGAAAACTCAGTTACCCTCGTAACGAAGGCATATTCGTCGGGCTCTGGTATTTCTAGGTCGAACCATATCGCATTTGCGGCCTCTTCAGGGGCAAGGCGAATCAAACGCCCGTTCTGGCACGCATAGGCTTTCAGCATAACCACCCCTTAAAGCAACTGGCGCAGCAATATCAGCGGGGCGGGTTTTGGCAAGCAAGAAGAGCTTCTGCTGAAGCTGCAAGCCGCTTAAGTGTACGACCAAACACGGCTTCATCATTTACGGCACGGGCCAGCAACAACCCGCCCTGAATGCTCAACACGGCTTGCTCTGCAAAAGCTGAGGCTTCCGCCGTATCGGCCCCTCCACGCACTAAACAACCTGAGAGAGCGTGAACCCATCGCGTGAAATAAGTTTGAATCGCGGCCCGGAAATGGTCGCGCGTTGAATCCAGCGCGAAAGCGCCGACGAGGCAGACGCGCCCGCCAGAACGGAAATATCCGTCGGTTTGGGCCCACATATGCCCCAGTGCGGATCTAGGTTCGCTGGTTTCCAACGGCACGTATATGTTTTTCACGAACCATTCATCTATCCCTGCCAGAATTTCAGCCGCCATCTGCTCTTTCCCACTGGGAAAAACATGGAAGAGGCTGCCTTTGCTGATGCCGGTTAATTTCGTAATCTGGCTAAAGGACGCGCCCTCGTAACCCAAGGCCCTGAAAACCTCGGCCACGAGGGGCAGCATTTCGGATTTTTCGCGGAAAAGCCTGGCCAAATATGTTACAGTCCCAAATCACTCAGGCTTGCATGGTCGTCCGGCCGGCGGCCGAGCGGCCAGTGGAACTTGCGGTCTGCTTCCTTGATCGGTAGGTCGTTGATGCAGGCGAAGCGGCGCTGCATCAACCCTTCGGCGTTGAATTCCCAGTTTTCGTTGCCGTAGGAGCGGAACCAGTTGCCGCTGTCATCGTGCCATTCATACGCAAACCGCACGGCAATGCGGTTGCCGGTATAGGACCAAAGCTCCTTGATCAGCCGGTAATCTTGCTCTTTGGCCCATTTGCGGGTGAGGAAGGCCACGATCTCGGGGCGGCCATTGATGAATTCCGCGCGGTTCCGCCATTGGCTATCCGGCGTGTACACCAGCGACACTTTCTCGGGGTTGCGACTATTCCAGCCATCCTCCGCCACACGGACTTTCGCGATAGCAGTTTCTTCAGTGAAAGGAGGGATCAACGCGGCCATCTCATAAACTCCGGTTGTTATACTTTGACTATACCTCTTATTAAACCGAACGGTTTAATTATTCAACTGGTAGATGGCTTGATACTAGGTTGGCAGATATACCGAGAGTGCGATGCTGGGTGATAAGACCGATAGAAAGATGGCTGGGGGACCTGGATTCGAACCAAGGCTGTCCGAGTCAGAGTCGGAAGTTCTACCGCTAAACTATCCCCCAAGCGGTATCGGTGGCGGGCGTTTAGCATCCTGGGAGCTAGGGGGCAAGCGCCGGTTGTTGTTGGGTTGTCACAAAATACTGCACTTGCCTGCTTGGTTGATGATTGCGGCTTGCCCCGCCAGAATAAAGGGCGAATATTGCAGTATGGCCGGTCAACCCTTCCTCGCGCAGCCAATGCAGCCGGTTTCAAACCGCCGGCGTCGGCGTGCCATTTTTGGGGGCATCGATCTCGGTACCAATAATTGCCGTATGCTCATCGGCACGCCAGCCGCGCAGGGCATGTATATTTTAGATAGCTTCTCCCGGGTGGTGCGGCTGGGTGAGGGGCTGTATGAAACCGGCCGGCTTTCCACCATGGCGATGGAGAGAGCTATTGCCTCACTTTCTGTATGCGCTGAGCGCGCAAGGCGCTGGGCAGGGGATGAGGGTAATATACCAATCAGGCTGCGCGCCATTGCGACAGAGGCTTGCAGACAAGCCGAGAACGGTGACGAATTTATCCGCCGCGCACGAGCCGCCACAGGGTTGCCGCTGGAGATCATTCACTCCCGGGAGGAAGCGGAGTTAGCGGTGGAAAGCTGTGCGCCTTTGCTGCGCAAAGCCGGGCGCAGGGCGTTGTTGTTTGATATCGGCGGTGGTTCCACGGAGATTGCTTGGGTACGGCTTGATGGCGGCTCGCGGCCAGAACTAATCGGGTATCTTTCCTTGCCGGTTGGCGTAGTTACACTGTCGGAGCGTTGCGCCGGTTCCTGCTATCAAAGCGATGGTTTCGCTGGATTGGTAGAAAATATTGTCGCGATGCTAAGGCCCTTTGAGGGGACGCATCGTATCGGCGAAGAAATCCGGCGGGGCGGGGTTGTTATGGTCGGTACGTCCGGAACCGTAACCACTTTGGCCGGGGTGTCGCTTAAGCTGGAGCGTTACCGCCGTGGGCTGGTGGATGGCGTTTCTCTCACGCGTAGGGCGGTGGATGACGCATTGGCCGAGGCGCGGGCGCTGGGACGCGAAGGGCTCTCCCGCCACCCTTGCGTTGGGCAGGAGCGGGTTGAGTTCGTGCTGCCTGGCTGCGCCATTTTTGCCGCGATTCATGAATTATGGCAGGTGCCCCAGTTGATGGTGGCCGATAGGGGCTTGCGCGAGGGCATGTTGATGAGGCTGATGCGCGATATGCCACCCCAGAAACGCCGATTGAACGCATGACTGAGAATACTTCAAAATTACCGCCACGCCGTGAGGCCGTGCGGCTGAAGAACGCGCGCAAACTCTCACCATCATCGCAACGTTGGCTGCAAAGGCAGTTGAACGACCCTTACGTGACTGCGGCGAAGGCGCAGGGCTGGCGCTCTCGGGCGGCCTTTAAGCTCATCGAATTGGATGACAAGTATAAGCTGATCAGCAAAGGGGCGCGCGTGCTGGATTTGGGAGCTGCCCCCGGTGGATGGAGCCAGGTGGCGCTGGCGCATGGGGCTTCCCGGGTTGTGGGAATTGATCTGCTGGAAGTGTTGCCGGTGCAGGGTGCCGAATTTGTGCAGGGGGATTTTCTCGAGGACGGCATGGAAGCCAGGTTGATGGAAATGTTGGGGGGCAAGGCTGACCTTGTAATGTCTGATATGGCACCCAACACTTCCGGCCATGTCGCTACTGATCATTTACGTATTATGGCTTTGGCAGAGACGGCTCTGGCTTTTGCCTGCGACATTCTCGCACCCGACGGTGCCTTCGTGGCCAAGCTTTTCCAGGGAGGAGCTGAGAAGAGCATGTTAACCACTCTGAAAGCACGCTTCCGACAAGTTAGGCACGCCAAGCCTCCGGCGAGCCGGAAGGATTCGAAGGAAATGTATGTGATTGCAACGGGTTTTCGGGTGGAATAATAGATTATATTCAAGGTCAAGCCGCTCAGGGTATTTTATTGCAGACAAAATATTACATGGTTTTTATTTGAGATTGCCGGGAGGGGGCCTAAAAATCTGGAGAGATGGTTGGAAAGGCCGTTGTTTGCTTTTATTCAATCATGCCGTCATAGCCGGAGGAGCCCGGTGGTAAGCACGTTGTTGCTTACGTAAAATGGTTTTATTGCCGGTACTTTGGGGTTATTAACTTTATTATGAATCATTCTGAGGCCGAACAGCTTTTGAATCTGGGCCATCCGCCGCTGTCGGCTTCATTCTCCGCGCTGCCGGCCAGCTTCGATGAGCTTCACGAACTTATCCTAAAAGCCAAAGTGGTTTCTTTCGATGTGTTCGATACCTTGCTGGTACGCACGGTGCTGAATACTTCAGATGTATTCCTGATCATGGAGCGTGAATCCGGTATCGAGGGGTTTTACGAAGCCCGGATTCGGGCTGAGGCGCAGGCGCGGGAAAAGCTGAATGCAGCAAGCGGCTCGCCCGAGGTAACGCTGGCACAGATTTATGAATCGCTGCGGCTTGCAAATGATATTCCTGGTTGGTCCGCCGCCAGATTGATGCAGCTTGAACTGGATACCGAACGGCAAGTGCTCATACGCTCCCCCGGCATTGAAGCGATTTATGACCAAGCGCTAAGCACGGGTAAGCTGGTGGTTGCGGTATCTGACATGTATTTGCCGCCCGAATTTGTGCAGGAGATGCTGATTGCGAATCATCTGCCGGTCGATCGGGTTTTCGTTTCTTGCCGATATAGAAAATCTAAGCATGAAGGCTCGCTTTATGAAGAAGTTACCACGGCGCTAAACGTCCGCCCCGAGGAAATTTTACATTTTGGCGATAATTTCAAGGCGGATTGCGCGGCGGCTCTTCAGGCCGGAGTGGCGGGCTATCATCTGCCGGCACTGCGTGACCAGCTTGGCCGTGATACGCGGTTCAACCAACGTGCCATCGAACAACTGACTTTGGCGGCCACGCGTTCCCCTGCCGCGAAGCGTAATCTGTTGGCGTCGGCAGTGGTGGCACACCTCTCGATGTTTAAAGCCGCCAATCCGGTGCCGAGCATGGCAGCGCAATTCGGTGCGATGTATGCAGGGCCATTGGTAGTGGGTTTTGCGCAATGGCTGAGTGAGATAATGAAGACGGATAAGGTGCGGCATCTGCGCCTTGCGACCCGCGATGGTTATATCACGGAGGCGATCTGGCGGCGGCTTGGCCTGCCAGGGCGCGCATCGATTTTCCATATTTCCAGACGCCTGACGCTTATGCCCGCTCTGGTGAATGGGTTTGATAAGGAAACGCCCTCCTTACTTAACGCCAGCACAACGGTGACGCTGGGTGATAGCGTGCGACGGTTGAACCTGGCCTATGATGCCGATTTGCTGGCAATGTTGGGCAATTTGGCACCGCTGGACCAGCCGGTGAATGGGCCGCGCCGGGTGGAAGCCGCGTTGAAGGCGCTGCAAGAGTGCAAGACGCTGATAAGGAACATCGCGGCTGAGGAGCTAGAGGGTTACCAGGCATATTTGGCTCAGGAAGATTTTGATGCGAATGAGGATGCGGTGGCCGATTGCGGGTGGGCGCTTTCCTCGCAACGGCGCATGGAACAGTTTCTGGGCAAGAAACTTCGCGGTTACTACATCGGCTCGCTTGAACACGCCCATAT
Organism: Rhodospirillales bacterium; assembly: GCA_028866445.1. Classification (GTDB taxonomy): domain Bacteria; phylum Pseudomonadota; class Alphaproteobacteria; order Acetobacterales; family Acetobacteraceae; genus Acidocella. Next base: position 5,912 of record JAGWIE010000001.1, read on the forward strand.
GCACGAGCGAATCAAATCCTTCCTGTTTCACAAAGGAAACCACAGAGGCTGGGTAAATATCGCTGAACGAGCGGTTGAATTGCTGGAATTGCCGTTCGCGGCACTCCAGGCGCAGATATGCAGGTTCGATTTGCAGGCAGACGGTACGGCCAAGCCGGTTTCAATCGACCACGAGCCGCAATATGAGATGGTACGCGAGGTGTTTGTAAAGCGGATGCATCGTCAGACAGAAGCGTTTGCCGATTTCATTCGTCCGTTATTGGCCAATATTACGGTAGAGGATTTCCGCGAGGTTTTGTACATTCTGTTCGACGCGCTGGTAAATAAGCCGACGCCATTTGAGTATCATGAGCTTGCCGGGTTGCCGCATAACCGGGAATATGGAAAATCTGATTTCGCGACAATAGGGACTTTTTGGCGCGTGCCGAAAGGCAGCGCGTATGCCAGCCAGGCAGGTATAACCCGCTGGCGGGATTATGTGCGTATCGGCTGGATCTCCTTGCGCCAAGCCGGGCCGCGCGTGACCTTGGCGCGGGTGCGCCGTGTGGTAAGGCGCCGATTTGTTCCATAGCCTGGGCTGCGCGGCGTGCATGGCCCGTCTGACTTGCGTTAGGGTGGCATGATGGTTATTGGGAACCGCCAAGGTCTTATTGGATAGGCGGCCATGGCATTGGATATCTCGGACAAAAGTGTTTTTTTAAACCGCATCGTGGAGGCGCTGGCTTTCGACGACGTGTTGCTGGTGCCGGGCTATTCCCAAGTGCTGCCTGCCACAGTAAAGACCGCGACCCGCCTGACCCGCCGGATTTCACTGAACGTACCGCTGATTTCTGCCGCGATGGATACGGTGACGGAGGCGCAGATGGCGATTGCCATGGCGCAGCAAGGCGGCATCGGCGTTATTCATAAAAACTTCACCATAGCCGAGCAGGCGGCGCAGGTCCGCCGGGTGAAAAAATTTGAGAGCGGCATGGTGGTGGATCCGCTGACCATTTTCCCCGATCAGACCTTAGCCGATGCCCGCGCCTTGATGGCACAGCACAACATTTCCGGCTTTCCGGTAGTGGAGCGGGACGGCAAGCTGGTAGGGATTTTGACCCACCGCGACATGCGCTTTGCCACGGATTTAAACGTAAAAGTGCATGAACTGATGACCCGCGAGAATTTGGCTGCGGTTACTGCTGGTGTGTTGCCGGATGAGGCGCGCGCGCTGCTGCATAAACGCAGGTTGGAGAAGCTGCTGGTCGTGGACGACAATTTCCGCTGCGTGGGGCTAATGACGGTTAAGGACATGGATAAGGCTGAGGCTTACCCATTGGCCAACAAGGATGAACTTGGCCGCCTGCGCGCAGCGGCGGCGACGGGCATTGGCAAAGATGGGGCCGAGCGTGCCCAGGCGCTGATTGAGGCTGGGGTGGATGTGGTTGTGGTGGACACAGCCCATGGCCATTCGGAAGGTGTGCTACAGGCGGTCGCGAAAATTAAACAAGCGTCTAACGACGTGCAGGTTATCGCCGGAAATGTGGCGACGCCGGAAGGGGCAATGGCGCTGATCGACGCGGGCGCGGATGCCATTAAGATTGGTATTGGCCCAGGTTCAATCTGCACTACCCGTGTGGTGGCTGGGGTGGGCGTGCCGCAATTCTCGGCCGTTATGGAAACCGCCGCCGCGTGCCGAAAAGCCGGGGTGCCGGCGATTGCAGATGGCGGTATCCGCGCTTCGGGAGACTTGGTGAAGGCTCTTGCCGCCGGGGCTGACGCAGTAATGGTGGGTTCCATGCTGGCGGGCACCGATGAGGCACCGGGCGAGGTATTTCTGTATCAGGGCCGTTCATATAAATCCTATCGCGGCATGGGCTCGCTGGGTGCCATGGCGCGCGGTTCGGCGGATCGGTACTTCCAGCAGGAAATTAAAGACCAACTTAAACTGGTGCCGGAGGGCATCGAGGGTCGGGTTGGCTATAAGGGGCCGATGTCCGCCGTGGTGCATCAATTGGTTGGTGGCTTGCGCGCTGGCATGGGCTATACCGGAAGTGCTGATATTGAAGCACTTCAAACCACCACGAAATTCCGGCGCATTACCGGGGCTGGATTGAGAGAGAGCCATGTGCACGATGTGGCGATAACGCGCGAGGCACCGAATTACCGCCAGGAAGGCTAAGCCGCCACGCAGCAATAATGCATGACGATGGTTTCATGAAATCGAAGCAAATGCATTTGCTGTTGGCGTGTGGCAGAAATGGAATTTTTTCGCTACGGTATAGTGCAATTTAAAGCGAAACATCAATGTGTTGATGCACATCGCTGCAGTTTAATTGGTGTGCAATAAGGCACCGGGATATATCCGGATGCTAACATTTGGCTTGCAGACGTTTAATGGCAATGCCCTTTTCCTGCCGCACTGGCCTCCCACATTCATATTGCTAACCGAAAGATCGTGATCTCGATCTGAATGTTTAAGGCAATCGACCGTGGCGAAATGTGCCATGGGTCGGGCAGTGATGCCCGCAACGTAAAAGGAGTGAGGACCATGAAATTTAAATTTATGGCGACCAGCGCTGCACTTATCATGATGAGTGGATCTGCATTCGCGCAAACGTCCACGTATTCACAGAGCACCACCACAACCGCGACGCCAGAAATGGCGGCTCCCGCACCTGTGGTTCCACCGGAGCCAGGGACGCTGAGCACGACCCAAACCACCAAGGCCATAGATAGCAATGGTAATTCTTATGAAGCGTCGAAAACCACATATGGCAATGTGAATGGCGCAGCTTCCGATAGCACGACAACGACAACGACGGCACCGCCGCCAGTCACGTATTATTCACAAAAAACAACGACAACTTCCACCGGCGACAGCAATTGATTGGAATAATAAAATGAAAAAAATCAATTATTTTCTGGTAATTCCAATGATCGTTGGGGTCGGCGCTTTGAGCGCCTGCGCAGACAATCCTCCGCAGACAACCACCACTTCCTCAGAGACGGTACAGGGAACTGCACCAGCTGAAGCCCCACCTATGGCAGCGCCTATGCAACCCGTTATGCCGGGCACGGTGACAACGCAGACCACGCATAGTGAAACGATGCCTGCGCAATAACAAAACGTTAGCAATCCGGGCGAAGCATTTTCGCCCGGATTGTGAACGAAGGAGATTTGTGATGAATAAAACGGGAATGTTGATGTTTGCCAGTGCACTTCTGGCTGCTCCGTTAGCCATGGCGCAAATGGCACCGCAAACATCCGATGGAGCACTGCCGGGGAATGACATCGGTACGCGCTCTTCTCTGCCGCGCTCGCCTAATGCCAGCAACATCAATAGTGGAGACATGACTTCAACTATTGCGCCAACGCCACCGGCGCCGGATGTGCCGCCAGGTTCGACCGTTTCGGCATATCTGACGAGTGCCAGCCAATCTCTCTCCGCTCGGCAAACAGGCACGGCGGATGAAGCGCTCGAGGAAGCAGAAACCGCAATTCTGCAACGCAGCGTGCCTGCGAGCATGGGGAATATGCCAAGTTCCGATCCAGTGGTGGCGCAGATTGAGCAAGCCCGCCAGGACATTGGCGATAATAACGACCAAGGGGCTTTGGCGACGATCCAGCAAATTCTTGCCAGTAACGCGCCGGAGCTTAATCTCTGAATTTAGCCCACGGCCAGATTGTCTAGCAGCCGCACATGGCCGAGCCGTGCAGCGGCAAGCAGACGTGCGGGTTGTTGCAGTGTACCCAGCGGTTCCAGCGTTTCGGCATGAACAAGGGCGACATAATCCGGCACCATTCCGGCGGCGGCGAGTTCGTGCCGGGCATTATGCAGCGTGGCTGAAGGCTCTTTGCCAGAAATTAAATACTGCACGGCATGTTTAAGTGCTGCGTGTAGCTTTGGTGCTGATTTGCGCTCTTCAGCGGTGAGGTAGCGGTTGCGGGACGACATGGCGAGGCCATCTTCCTCGCGCATGGTGGGAACAGGCACGATACGCACTGGCAAATGCAAATCCGCCACCATACGCCGCACCACCTGAATTTGCTGCCAATCTTTTTCACCGAAGAAAGCAGCACCGGGCTTCATTTGCCCGAATAATTTAGCAACCACCGTTGCTACGCCGTTGAAGTGGCCGGGGCGCTGAGTGCCCTCCCAATGCTGGCTGGGGCCGTGTACATGCAATGTGGTGGCATGACCCTTGGGGTACATTTCTTCCATGCTTGGCAGCCAAAGCAGCGCGCAACCAGCTTCCTCAAGCTTTGCGATGTCACCTGCCTCGTCACGCGGATAGCGGGCGAGGTCTTCTTTGGGGCCAAACTGCGTAGGGTTCACGAAAATGCTTGCCATTGGTGTGAGACCCGTTTGCCTCGCGGCCTCAATCAGGGCGAGATGCCCTTGATGAAGTGCACCCATGGTGGCGATGAGGCCAGTGGGCCCGAGGCTTGTGCGGGCGGCGGTGAGCTCTTCAAATGTTCGGGCGATGATCATCGGGCGGACTTTCATTATTTTTCAACATACGTCCAGCCCTGGGCAACAGGATTGGCTGGGGTTAAGTAGGTCAACATGAGTAGAGCCTCAAAACCCTGGATAAAAGCTGAACAAAAATCCGGATTTCGCGCCGCGCGATTTTCTTTGGTTCTTGGCACAGCGGGCATTGCCTGCGGCATTATTCAGGCAGGTGCGGCGGCGCGGCTACTGGCAGCATTGCTGCATGTGCAGCCGGGGGGCGTGGCCGCATGGGGCAGCGCCTTCGTGTTCATGTTGGCGGTATTGGCCCGGGCTTGGCTGCAAATGCGTGCTGAGCGTGGGAATTTTGAGCTTGGTGCCGCCGCGCGCCGGCGGTTGCGGGGGCAGGTGCTCAGTGTGCTGTTGGCACTGGGTCCGGCCGGCCTGCGGGGGCGGCATTCGGCTGAACTTGCCGTCACGGCGGTGGACAGGGTGGAGGCGATGGAAGGATTTCACGCCCGCTGGGTGCCAGCGACCGGGCTTGCCGTGGTTGGTCCGGCCATGATCGGACTGGTGGCGCTGCTGACGGATTGGCGCGCCGGGCTGATTCTGGTGATTGGGGGGCTTTTCGTGCCCTTCGCCATGGCGGTGGCGGGCATCGGCGCTGGTGTTGCCGCCAAGAAGCAATTTTTAGCGATGACACGCTTGCAGATACGCTTTCTAGACCGTGTTCGGGGTATTTCGACGATTGTTCTGGCAGGACAGGGGGATGCCGAAACCAAAGTCCTGGCGGCGGCGGCAAAAGAGCTAAGGAAGCGGACCATGCGCGTATTGCGCGTGGCGTTTCTATCCTCCACGGCGCTGGACCTCGCGGCAGCGGCGGCACTTGTGCTTATCGTCATCCGCTTTGTGCCGGTGCTGCGCGGCGTGCATGAACTGGCGCCGACTGCCTTGTTTCTGGTGCTGCTGGTGCCGGAGTTTTTTGCCCCGTTACGCGGTTTCGCGGCGGTTTATGGAGACCGCATGGCGGTGGAAGCTGTGGCGGAGGAATTGCAGGCATTACCAGAGGCGCCGCCTACCGTGCCGCCTGCGGATATCCGCTCTGTCGCCGCGCACGGGGTAACGTTGGGCTTTGAGCATGTAACTTTCGCGTGGGATGCGGCGCGGCCAGTGCTGGAGAATCTGACCTTTAAGGTGGGGCGCGGCGAGATGCTGTTGCTTACCGGTGCATCCGGCACCGGTAAATCAACGATCATTGACCTGATTCTGGGGTTTTTGGCACCGGAGGCTGGGCGCATCACCATAAATGGCGCGGAGATGGAAATTCTCGTTCCCGCCGCGCGGACACGGATGCTTGGTTGGATCGGCCAGAAGCCGGTGATTTTCGCAGGCACAATTGAGGAGAATATCCGTTTTGCCAACCCTGCGGCGGGGGAGGATGAGCTGAAAGCGGCCATCCGGAATGCGCATCTGGAGGAGCTGGTTGCCAGCCTGCCGCAAGGTATCAAAACGCCGCTGGGCGAAGGCGGATTTGGAGTTTCTGGCGGGCAGGCGCAGCGCATTGCCATCGCCCGCGCGTTTTTGAAGGATGCGCCATTGCTGTTGCTGGATGAGCCGACCGCGCATCTCGACCCGGCGGTTGAGCGGGATATTCTGGAAAGCCTGAAACACCTTGCCGCCGGGCGCACCGTGGTGCTGGCCACGCATTCCACCCAGGCGATGGATTTCGCCAAAACTATAGGTGCAAAGCGCATAGACCTCGACGCGCTACGCTACGCGAGCTGGCGCGGGGTGGTGGCATGAACCCGATTATGAGCATTACGCTGCTTTGGGTCCGTAGGCCGGGGTGGCTTCTGTTGGCAGTGCTTCTCTCGCTCGGCGCGCTGGCAGCGGGTGTTGTGCTGATGGGGTTTTCCGGCCATGTGCTGGCGGTTGCCATGGTTGGCGGGGTGCTGACGGTTCCGACTTTGCTGGCATGGATCGGCACCGCCCGTGTGGGGCTGCGATATGGCGAGCGAGTGGTTGGGCACGAGGCGATTTTCCGCGCTTTGGCAGATTTACGGGTGTGGATGTTCCGTGGGCTGGCGCGCAGCGCTGCGGGGGGGCTTGGCTTGCGGCGCTCCGGTGATGTGCTGGCCCGGCTGGTGAACGACGTTGACACGCTGGACGGGTTGTTTCTGCGCATCTTCGTGCCGCTGCTGGGGGCGGTTATGTTGCTGCCATTGCTGGCATGGATTCTGGAGCGCGAGCATGGGCTGGCTTTGCTGGTTCTGGTGCCGTTCTGCTTTGTGGCCTTTTGGGTGCCATGGCGCGCGGCGCGCGCGGCTGAGGAGAACGCCGGCAAGGCGGGGCTTGCGATGGCGGGCTTACGCACCGCCGCGTTGGATGCGCTGCATGGCTTACGCGAGGTAAAAATCTTCGCCGCTGAAGGCCGGATGCTGGCGGAGGTGCAGGCGCGCGAAGCCCAGCTTCTCTCCGCCCAGCGCGAGCTGGCGGCGGAAGGGGCGAAGCTGAACGCCATAGCCTTTATCACAGCGCAGGGCGGCATTTTGCTGGCGATTATTCTTGGGTTTTTCGGTTTGCCGATCGCCGCCGTCGCGGCTGTTCTGGTGCTCACCGCCGCGTTTGAGGCTGTTCTGGGCCTGCCGCGCGCCGGCCTACTCTATGGCCAGGCGAAAAAGGCCGCCGCCCGAGTGGTGCAGGCTGCGGAAGCTGGGCCGCCAGTGCCGGAACCGGCGGTTATCGCCACAATGCCAAACCGCAATGCGATTGCCTTCGAGCATGTGAGCTTCCGCTATGCAGCGGACAGGCCATTTGTGTTCGAGAACCTCTCCCTGCAATTGCCGGAAGGCTCGCGCACGGCGATCCTTGGGCCCTCAGGGGCTGGTAAATCCACCATCGCGGCGTTGATGCTCAAGCTCGTGCAGCCAGTAAGTGGTCAGATACGTTTTGGCGGCACGGATATATTGCAGCTGTCTGCCGAGGGGTTGCGCCACCGCATCGCTTATCTGGGGCAGACCACACATCTGTTCGCCGACAGCATCCGCAATAACCTGCTGCTGGGCGACCCAGCGGCAAACGATGCCAAGCTGTGGGCGGCGCTGGAAGCAGTGCAGATGGCGGAGGTGGTGGGCGCGTTGCCTGACGGGTTGGATAGTTGGCTGGGCGAGGGGGGTGCCACGCTTTCGGGCGGGCAGGGGCGGCGTTTGGCTCTGGCGCGCACATTGCTGATGAACGCGCCGATTATTCTGCTGGACGAACCCTGCGCGGGGTTGGACGCGGCGACGGAGCAGGAGTTCTTCCGCGTATTCAACGCCGCGACGGAAGGCCGTACGGTGCTTTTAATTCTCCACCGGCTGACAGGTGTGGAGCAACTGGACCGGATATGGCGCTTTACCGGCAACACATTAGTGGCGGCGGCGGGTTAGGCATGGCCGCGTGACCGCGCGAGAGCGACAAGGCCGAGATCCAGCGTGAAGACCAGTGGCAATGCCGCGCACATGACGATGCCATGCACGTTCGGGAAGCTTAGCTTCAAAACAAGAACTGCGATTGTGAGCAGCAGCAGGGCGGCGGAGAAGCCCAATGCCCTGTTGCCTTTAGGGTCGACCGGGACGCGAAAGCCGTAAAGTGCCGTCTGCCCGTTCATGGCATGGTTGGTAAGGATGAGCGCGAATAGCCCCTCCAAGAGCATCAGCACGGGAAGAAGTTTTCGCGGCCAGACCAGTGCTGGCGCGTAGCCATGCAGGAAGATCAGAAAGTCGTAAGAGAAGTGGAATGCGATCGGCACAACGAGCGCCAGCAACATTAGCCGGTTATCTGAGCCGTTGCGGCTTTGCCATGACAGCGCCATGAACGAACCCATGGTGAAGCCGAAGATTGCGTGCATGGGCACGGCTGAAAGTGCGCGAATAACCCAAACCACAAAGCCGCCGCCTAGCACATAAAGTTTATTCTCTAACACCGCGAAGCCAAGCGAGCAGCCCACAGCAACCAAAATGGCAATGCCTGGGCCGATTTCGTCCAGCTCGCGCTTGCCAAAGCGGCGGACAGCGGCAAATTTCACCAACTCCTCCGGCACGGCGGCCAGAAACAGCGCGTGGACAAAGGCATGGGCCATGAAGGAAAGCCCGGTTTCCGGCACCAGAGATTCCAACAGCTCGATGATCAAGGCTAACAGAGCAAAGCGGGCGCCGAGCTTGAACAGCCGCTTGCGTGTGGCCTTTGGCAGCCGGACATTTACCTTGATCGCCGCAATTTCCCACAACAGCAAAGCCGGGAGAATGGCGATGAAAAAGCTGAACAAGGGCAGGTTCTTTCGTTACGGAGCCGGGTGTTATAAACACCTGCCTGCCGGGATTCTTCAACCGTGACGCTGTTCATTTTTTCTTGAAGCCCGTGGAAAAATTCCTATAATAAATTCACTCGGCCGCCTCAATAAGGGGTTTGGGTGCTCATTCGGTTTGCCGTGACGGGAACCGTTGGAGCGTTTTGAACGTTGAAACGCCTTGCTTTTTTAAGAGGGTTACATCATGAATTACGATTTTGCGCCACTTTTCCGTACCGCTGTTGGCTTTGACCGGCTTGCCCGGCTTGTGGAAACACTTCCGCAGGAGGCAACGCATTATCCGCCTTATAATATCGAGAAAACTGGTGAGGATAGCTACCGCGTCAGCCTGGCGGTAGCAGGATTTGCACCGGAGAATATCGAACTAACGGTGAAGGATAATGCGCTGCTGGTTTCCGGCAATCTGGGCGAGGAAACTAGGGGTGAATTTCTGCATCGCGGCATTGCCGCTCGTGCCTTCCAACGCCGTTTTGTGCTGGCCGAGCATATGGTGGTGGATGGGGCTGAGTTGGTGAACGGCCTGCTTAACGTAAACATCCGCCACGTGGTGCCGGAGAGTGCAAAACCCCGCCGGATCGAGATTGCCATACCCAAGGCTGCGAACCAGGCTATCAGCACGCCCCAGCTTCCGCACGCGGCATAAAAAAGAAAGGGGCCGAAAGGCCCCTTTTTACTCCGCCATCGCTGATGCTTCGGAGCGCGTGGCACCCACGCGCGCCGCGAGCGAGGACGCCAGGAACGGGTCCAGCGCGCCATCCAGCACCGCTGACGGATTGCCGGATTCGTAGTTGCTGCGCAGGTCTTTCACCAATTGATACGGGGCCAGCACATAAGAGCGGATCTGGTGCCCCCAACCGATATCGGTTTTGGCGGCTTCCGTCGCGGCGGAGGCGGCTTCACGCTTCTGCAATTCCTGCTCATACATGCGCGCCTTCAGCATGTTCATGGCGGTGGCGCGGTTGCGGTGCTGAGAACGGTCTGTCTGGCAGGCGACGATGATGCCGGTCGGGATGTGTGTGATGCGGATGGCGGATTCGGTTTTGTTCACGTGCTGGCCGCCAGCACCGGAGGCGCGGAACGTATCCACCTTCAAATCCGCCGGGTTGATCTCGATCTCGATTGTGTCATCCACCACCGGATAGACCCAGACGGAGGCAAAGCTGGTCTGGCGGCGGGCATTCGCGTCAAACGGCGAGATGCGGACGAGCCGGTGCACGCCGGCCTCGGTCTTCAGCCAGCCATAGGCATTGGTGCCGAAGATCTGGATGGTCATGGATTTGATCCCGGCCTGTTCGCCCTCGGATTCTTCCATGATCTCGGTCTTGAAACCCTTGCGCTCGGCCCAGCGCAGATACATGCGCGCCAGCATCTGCGCCCAGTCCTGCGCCTCGGTGCCGCCAGCACCGGCATTGATTTCCACGAAGGCGTCGCGGCTATCGGCCTCGCCCGAGAGGAGTGATTCAATCTCCTTCTCCTTCGCTGTTTCGGCCAGGCGTTCCAGCGTGGCAATGCCGTCTTTCACCATCACCTCGTCAGCCTCGCCCTCGGCCAACTCGATCAGCTCAAGCGTATCCTTCGCTTCAGCCTCTATGGCGTTCACGCCATCCACCATGGAGGCCAGCCGGTTGCGCTCGCGCATCACCGCCTGCGCGGCCTCGGCATCGTTCCATAGATTCGGGTCTTCGGCCCGGTGGTTCAGCTCGGCGAGCTTGAGAACAGCGGCATCCCAGTCAAAGATGCCTCCTCAGCAGGGCGACCGAACGGCCGATCTGCTCATGTAATTGGTCTGATTCAGCGGACATTCGCGCGATATACGCCGAGCCAGTGGGAATTGGTAGGGGCGCGTTGCCAAGCCGTCTTGCCAAGTGAGGACGGGGTTGCGATGCAGGCGCGCATGAACGCCACGCTTTTGGTTGTGCTGATCGCTCTTGGGTTTCGCTTGCTGCTGGCGGGCGGGTCTGGCCTTGGCATCGACGAAAGCTACATGGTAGCGGCCACGGGGCATTTCGCGGCCTCATATTTTGACCACCCTCTCGCCTCCTGGTGGCTGGAACTGTCCTCGCGGCATCTGTTCGGATCGGCGGCGCCCATTGTCGTGAGGCTGCCCTTTGTGGCTCTCTCGGGCATTTCCTCCTGGCTAATTTATCTCATCACCAGACGGTTATTTGGGGAGAAGGCGGGGTTTTGGGCGGTGGTGGCGTTTTCCATCGCGCCGGTATTTTCCCTGGCGTTTGGAAGTTGGGTACTGCCCGACGGGCCGTTGAACACGGCATTGCTGGCTTTTTTATATGCGTTGATCCGCGCTCTTGGCCTGCCGGAGCAAAAACCTGCCCCGAATTGGTGGTTGGTGGCGGGGTTGTTTGCGGGGCTGGCCATGCTTTCCAAATACAGCGCCGCTTTGGTTCTCGTGGGGGCGGCCCTTGGTGTGTTGTTGGACCCGGCCGGGCGACGCACGCTGCTGTGCCCCTGGCCTTGGGCCGGCGTGTTGCTGGCGCTGGCGCTGTTTTCACCTGTGATTCTCTGGAATGCCCATCACCATTGGGCAAGTTTTAATTACCAGGGCGGGCGTGCCACTGGCCTGCGGCTGCGGCCCTTAATGCCGCTTTCCGTTTGGGGCGGTGAGGCGCTTTATGTGCTGCCCTGGCTATGGTTGCCAATGGTGTGGCTGCTGGTCCGCGGCTTTGTAGCGGGGCCTGCCAAACGAGCCTCCTGGCTGCTGGCCTGGGCCGCCATTATTCCCATTATGCTCTTTGCTGTTGTGGGGCTGTGGTCGCGCACGCATATCCTGTTCCACTGGGCGGCACCGGGATATCTGATGCTGTTTCCGCTGCTGGGGGATTGGACAACCCGTCGCTCACAGAGAGTGATCGGAAGTGTTGTGGCTATTTCCGGTGGCCTGCTGAGTTTTGCCGCTGTGCTTATCGTAGCCCTGGTTCAGTTTGGCCTGCCGCCTATGCTGGCTAATTCCTTCCAGCCCGGCAAATCCCCCATGTTGCAGGCGATCGACTGGAGAAGCGTCGGCGAGACGCTGCCGCCGGACATAGACGCCGTGGCCGCGCAACGTTGGTTCGATGCGGGCAAGATCGGCTATGGCCTCCTGCGAGACGGCATTGATGTACCCGTGACGGTGTTCGGGCGCGAACCGCACCAGTTCGCCTTCACCACCCCGCCGGAAAGCCTACTGGGCAAAAATATCCTGATTATCGCCATGCCCGGCAGCACCACCGCAACCTGGAGCCGCTTCGCGCCGGATTTCGCCAGCTTCAAACCTGGCCCGGTTTTGCCGGTACTGGACCACGGCCACATTTTGTTGTTGATACCGACCTTCATTGGCACGGATTTACTGCGTGTTCCTGGTTAGCCGAAGGATTGCGCCCGGCAGAGCCGCATGAAACCGGCGGCGGCCTGGTTCATGGGGCGTCCCGCCACGGCGGTGAGCAGAATCTGCCGCTCCAGCACGGGCTCCACAAAGGCCCGCGCGGCCAAAGGTGGGGCAATGCTTGCCCGGCTGGAAACCAGCGCCAGCCCCAGCCCGGCACGTACAAGCTCCTGCATCTGTGCTGCACTCGCTCGCATCCGCTGTGTTCGCAACGGCGTTTCCGCCATCTGCGCCAGACGTTCCCCAAAGCTGCCACACGCATCGCCCAGCAGTAGAATCTGCCCTTCCAAATCCGCCAACGTACATTGATTATGCCGGGCGAGGGGGTGGGTTTCCGGGCAGACCAGAATGGCAATGTCAGTGAATATTGGCCAGCGGTTCAGCCGCTCGGGCAAAGCGGCTTCATCGGGCAGTAACGCGCAATCCAGTCCGTCTGCAAGCATGTTGTCCACCAATGTACCAGATGGTGCTTCGGTGAAATGAATTTCCGTGCCGGGCAGCACGCGCAAAATTTCTGCCACTGCGCCGGTGATGGGGGTTGCGGGAATGCCGGGGCCAAGCCCTATCCGCAGGGAGCGTGGCGCATTTTTCTGCCGGGCTGCGGCCAAGGCGTGCGCGGCCTCGGCAGCTTCCACCATGGTTTCAAAATGCGGCTGCATCTCCCGCCCTAATTCGGTCAGGCGGGTAAGGTTGCGCTCACGAAAGATCAAGGCACCGCCAAGCTCTTCCTCAAGCCGCTGGATGGCGCGGGAGAAAGCGGGCTGGGTGACATTGCACTCATCCGCTGCGCGCGAAAAATTCAACGCGCGGCAAAGTGCTAGAAAATATCGGACCTGCGTTAGTTCCATCAGCGCAAGCCTTCCAGCGCGTTGATGATCTCGTCAGGTTCCGGCCATTTGGTGAAATCGACATCCACAAAACGCCGGGCGATGGTGCCATCGGGCCGGATGATAAAGATGGCGGATACTGGCAGGCACCAAGCGGCGTTGCCCTGGCGCAGGCTCATATCCAACTTGGCCGCAAGCAAACCAGCCCGGTAGAGTGGTGGAATTTTATACACCACCCCGGCTTGCAGCCCGACGCCGAAATCAACATCGCATAGCACTTCGAACCGATTTCCATGCCGGGCCTGCAAGGCAGCAGGCAGGGCGCCGGTCTCGGGCGTCAAGGCCAGCAGCGTAGCTCCCTTGGCCTCGATACGTGGCATATTGCCCGCCAGTGCTTCCAGCATCAGCTTACAGAACGGGCACCAGGTTCCGCGGAAGAAGCCCAGCACCACGGGGCCATGGGCTAGCCGCTCATCAAGCGTTACCAGCCGCCCGGAAGCGTTGGGCAGCATGAAGTCCGGGAAGGCTTTGCCCTCGGCCAGAATGCCTTCGTAAAAGCCATCATGCTCCAGGGTATGGATAATTTGCAGATACGCCTCCTCCCAACTGGCGGTCTCGCGCCGCCTGGTTCGCAATTCCGCAAGTTTTTCCGTCAGCTGGCTAATTTTATCCTCCTTAAGGCGGGCAGGGGCACCGCGTGATGTAAGCTTAGGCAGCGCGGCGCCCCCCTGGCAATTACTGCGCGGTGCCGGAATGGCCCATGGAGTCCGGGCTCATGGACGAGCCGTTGCCCATAGCGCTGCCGTTGCCCATAGCGCTGCCGTTGCTCATGTTGCTGTGGCTCGTGGTGGAGCCGTTGCCCATGGAATTTGGGCTCATGGAATTTGAGCCCATGGCGGAACCGTTGCTCATGGAATTGCCGTTGCTCATGGAATTTGAACTCATGGACGAGCCATTGCCCATGCTGCCGGCGCCCATGCTGTTGTTTGTTTGCGCGAAGGCGGCGCTGGCGCTGGCCAGGGAAAGAACGCAGGCGGTAATGGTAAGAATACGGGACATGTGATGGTTTCCTGTGTTGAAAGCCGGGTGGTTCCGGACAACCCGGATATGGCGCAGACTGGCGGTGGGCCGCCAATGCCGATTGGGTATTGAATTGATGCCTTGCGATTAACACACCCTAGGCGGCAGGTTGCGTGTATGTTCACGATGGCTTTCGCCATAGACGGGAGTGCAGCTTATGAGCAGGCGTGTAATCCACCCATGGCCCTTGCGGTTGACGCATTGGCTCAATGTCATCGCCATGGTGGTGATGATTGGCAGCGGCTGGCAGATTTATAATGCGTCGCCGCTATTTGGTTTCACCTTTCCCACCACCATCACCATCGGCCAATGGCTAGGAGCGGCGATAGCCTGGCATTTGGCGGCCATGTGGCTGCTGGTTTTCAACGGGCTGGTTTATCTCATCTGGGGCTTCGCCAGCGGCCATTACAAGAAGCTCTTTCCCATCCGCCCGCGCGAGGTGTGGAGCGATTTCACTGGTGCGCTGCGTTTACACCTGAAACATGAGAAAGGCGTCTATAACGCTGTGCAGAAACTGCTTTATGTCGGGGTGTTGCTGGCGGGAATTCTTGCTGTCCTTTCCGGTCTTTCCATCTGGAAGCCTGTACAGCTCTGGTTTCTATGCGATCTGTTCGGTGGCTATTTTACCGCCCGTTATGTGCATTTTTTCGCAATGATGGGGATATGCCTTTTCATACTCGTGCATTTATTGTTGGTGGCGCTGGTGCCCAAAGTGCTGCCGCCGATGATTACCGGAGGACGCCTGCCATGATCAAGCGCCGTTCGCTTCTGCTTCGCGCCATGGCGCTGGGGGCAGCAACCCCGCTTGGCGGCTGCGATTACGAGGACCCTGCTCATCCAGACCTCGCAGACAAATTTTTACACGCCATGGCTGCCTGGAACGACCGCGTGCAGGCGGCGCTGTTCGACCCGCACACCCTGGCACCCACCTTCCGGCCGGATCAAATCACCAACCCGCCACGCTTCAATGCTTTTTACGGCATCGACCAAGTGCCGGTGGTGGATGAAACAACCTACAAGCTTGAACTCGGCGGGCAGATTCAAAACAAATCCTCCTGGAGCCTGCAACAACTCCGCGCCTTGCCCCAGGAAAGTCAGATCACTCGCTTTGTGTGCGTGGAAGGCTGGCGCGTGATCGGACAATGGTCCGGCGTGAGGCTGAGTGACTTCCTGCGCCGCGTGGGGGCGGATACGACCTGCAAATATCTCAGCTTCAAATGTGCGGATGGCTATTACAGCTCCATTGACATGGCATCCGCCCTGCACCCGCAGACCATTCTGGCGCTGGACTTCCTGGGCCAGCCCCTCACGCCGCCCTTTGGTGCGCCGGTGCGGCTGCGTATCCCCACCAAGCTGGGATTCAAAAACCCAAAATCCATCATGCAGCTTGCCGTCACCAACATCTATCCCGGCGGATATTGGGAGGACCAGGGCTATAACTGGTTCAGCGGATCATGAAACACGCCATTGCTATAACGGCATCTCTGTTATTGGCGGCACCGCCTGCTCTGGCGCGGCCAGTTTTGGTGGAGATGTTCACCTCGCAATCATGCTCATCCTGTCCGCCAGCCAACGCGCTGCTGCAAAGATTGAAGGCACAGGATCATGACATTCTGCCGCTGAGTTTCGATGTGACGTATTGGAATGATCTCGGTTGGAAAGATACGGACTCGCTCTCCGCGGCGACAAAGCGGCAATATTGGTACGCCAGCCTGCGGAACAGTACAGAGGTCTACACCCCGGAAGCGGTGGTGGATGGGAAGGCACAATTTGTCGGCAGTAATGAAAGTGAGATGCGTGCCGCCATAGCCGCGGCCAAGGCGGCGCCTGCCGGTGATGTGCCCATCGGCATTGCCCGGAACGCGGATAGACTGGCTCTTAGCGTTGGCACCGGAAAAGGTGCTGGTAGCGTGCTGCTGCTTGGGTATGACAATATCCGCCGCACCGGTGTGAAAGCAGGTGAGAATGGTGGCGCGACCATTACAGAAGTGAATGTGGTGCGGGCGATGGTGCCGCTGGGAAGCTGGCACGGTGCCGCTCTAACGTTTCAGGTGCACCGCCCGGCTGGCCAACATGTCGCGGTGATTTTGCAAGCCATGAGCGGCGAGATACTGGGCCTTGGTATCCCGTAGGTGCCTGGGCGGCTAGTAAAGTCCGCCCAGAGATTTGTCGATGGTGGAAGGCGGGGGCGGAGTACCGGGCGTGCCGCCGTTTTGTGGCGCGGTGAGTGCTCCGCCATTGCCGGAACCGCCCAGGCTGCCCATGCCGCCACCCAACAAGCCGTTGGCGTTTTGTGCGCCGGGGCTCTGGCCAGGTTTGAAGGCCTCAGTCACCATGGTGCCATCCGGTTCGGGCGTTTGCTGCAAGGTCATGCCTGAGGGCGTGACGAAATCAACCGGCGGTTGATTTTTCAAGGCCACCTTCATGTATTCGTTCCAGATCGGCCCGCACACGTTGCCACCCGTTTCGTTTTCACCCAGGTTGGCGGGCGTATCAAAACCCACCCAGCAGCCGGTTACAATGCCTGGCGTAAAGCCGATGAACCAAGCATCGTTAAAGTTGTTGGTGGTACCGGTTTTGCCCGCGACAGGCTGGGAAATGCCTTTTACGGCTGGCACCCCGGTGCCGCGCAGCACCACGCCGCGCATCATGGTGAGCATCTGATAAACGGAATTCGCATCCGCCACCTGCTGGCCGGGCGTGGTGAGTTGCGGCGGCTGATCCGGGCTGCCGTTAATGCAATTGGCGCATTGCTCCCCAGGTGCCTGGTAGAGAACTTTGCCATCTGGGTTGGTCACGCTATCGATCAGGCTGGGAGTCACAAGCCGGCCGTATTGGTCCAGCGTCGCGTAGGCGGTGGTCATCTTCCATAAGGTTGTGTCTATGGCACCGATGGCGGACGGGTAATAACGCGGCATGTTATCGACGATGCCGAAATTCTGGAACGTGGTGGCGATCGCCGAAAGGCCGATCTGGCGCGCAAGGTGAAGCGTGGCAAGGTTGAGTGATTGTTCCAAGGCATGGAAAATCGGCACAGGGCCTTGAAAGCTGTTCTCGTAATTGCCGGGGCGGTACACCGTGCCATCTGGCATCATCTGCACGAACGGTCCGTCCAGCACCTGCGCGTCTGGCTGGATGTTTTGCTCCATCGCCGTGAGATAAACGAGCGGTTTGACCGAGGAACCAGGCTGACGCTGCGCTTGGATGGCCCGGTTGAAGGGGCTCATATCGTGACTCCAGCCGCCAACCATTGCAACGATACGGCCGGTATTCGGGTCCATTGAGATCAATGCCCCCTGAACTTTGGGAATTTGCTCCAGAGAAAGCGCGGTCAAATTCCCCGAGACCATGATCACATCGCCCGGATGCAATACATCCGCCGTAGAGTCGGGATGTGCGCCCATATATCCGTGGGTCCACGGGCGGGCCCAGCGCATGTTGGCGAGCGGCAAGGCTCCGGTGGCGGGTGAGCCGGTATTGGGGTCAGTGGTGCCGATGCGTGCGGCACTTTGCGATGCCGCAAGCACGATGCCGAGGCGCCAACCAGGCCTCAGCCCAGGCGGGTTAGACTGCTTTGGCAGCAATGTCTGCCAATCGGCGGCGAGGTCTGTATCGGCGATATGGGTTACCAAACCGTGCCAGCCGTCATAATTCCGGTCGTAATCCTCCAGCCCGTCCCGCACGGCATTGGTGGCAGCTTGTTGCAAGTCCGGATTCAGGCTGGTGCGGACGATAAGCCCGCCAGTGTTTACCGCATCCGCCCCGAATTTCTGCACAAGCTGAGCGCGCACGGCATCGGCGAAATAACCACCATTTGGTACGCCTTGCTGGGCCTGGCCAGCTTTCGGCAATAGAGGCTCAGCCTGGGCGGCGGCAGCCTGGGTGGCGTTAATCGCGCCATCGGCCAGCATACGATCGATGACGAAATTACGCCGTTGCAGGGAATCCTGCGGGTGCAGGAACGGGTTGTAATTGGTTGGAGCTTTCGGCAGTGCCGCGAGCGTGGCCGCCTGGGCAATATCGAGCTGAGAGAGAGGTTCGTCGAAATAGGTTTCGGCTGCTGCGGCAACGCCAAAAGAATTTTGCCCGAGATCAACCTCGTTCAGATACAAGGTAAGCACTTGCTGCTTGCTCATCGCCTGGGATACGCGCATCGCCAGGATGGCTTCCTTGATTTTGCTTCCAAAATTGATGTGATTGTCCAGCAGCATGTTTTTCACCACCTGCTGGGTGATGGTGGAGGCACCGAGCGGTCTGCGGCCTGAGCCGATTCGCGCAATGTCGGTTAGCCCGGCGCGTAATATCGCCAGCGGGTTGATGCCCGGCTCCACCCAGAACAGCCTGTCCTCCGCAGAGACGAAAGCCTGCTGCACAACTTGGGGGATTTGGTCATAAGGCACATAGATGCTGTGCTGGGTGCCCATTTCCGCGAGCAACTGAAAATTGGACGCATAAACGCGCGATTCCAAAGGCGGCTTATAAGTTTTGAGGCTTTCGATGCTAGGCAGCCCCGCTGAAAAATATAGAAACGCGGCTCCGGCAAATACAATTCCCGCGATAACCGCGAGAAAGGCCAGGCGGTACAGGCTTGAGATGAAAAACCCGATAATTCTGCCTATGAGGCTGCGGCGCTTTGGCGGCCGCTGGCCGCGTGGCCCTCGCGGGGGCTGGCGGCGCGGCGGTGGGGCGTTGCGGCTAGGGCGGGCAAGCCGTTCACGGGCAGAGAAATCATCGTTCTGGTCAGACATGCCGGGCTCTTAGCATTTCAATTCCCCAGCGGCGATATGGGCTAAATGACAGCTTTGCAATTTAGCCCGCAACCCGGCCCTGGCCAGGGTCGCTGAAATAGCTGTCGATGGCATCGGCGAGGCGCGCCACCAGCAGCCGGCGCTGCCTGGGGTCACGCAGCCGCCGCTCATCCTCGGCGTTGCTGAGGCAACCCATTTCCAACAGGGTGGAGGGGATTGAAGGGTCGCGCAGAACCGCGAAATTAGCACTGCGCTTGGGGTCTGGCAGCAGCGGAATGCGGGCCGAGAAAGAGGAAGCGATGTCGTCGGCCAGGGTAGCCGAGCCAATTTTGGTCGCGCGGGTTTCCAGGCTCGCCAGAATATTCGCCACCTGCGGTGAAACGCCCGCCGGGGCCCCGGTGGGGCCGTCCGCGCTGTTTTCGTCCTGCGCAACGGCGGCGGCCAGTTTATCCGATGCCTTGTTGGAAAGGGTGAAAACAGAGGCGCCACGTAAATCTGGTTCCGGCAAATGGTCACAATGCATGGAAAGAAACATATCCGCTTTGTGTTCCAGCGCGATGTTCACCCGCCCTTCCAGAGAGATGAAAGTATCGGAGCTGCGCGTCATGCCCACCCTGTAGCGTCTTGTTTCGAGCAGCGCCTGGTGAAGCTCCAACGCTGTGGCTAGCGTAATGGTTTTTTCGTAAAAACCATCCGGCGCGATGGCCCCGGGGTCATGTCCGCCATGGCCTGGGTCGAGCATGATCAGCGGCTTCAGCCCGGCGGCGATTGAGCGGCGGGGCAGGGCAGCCAGGCCCGCGGCCCCGAGGCCGAGGCGCAAAAAGCCGCGGCGGGTGGCGTCGCAGGTCAGGCACATGGGGATTGGTCTAACATGCAGCTTTCACTCCTGGCTAGGACGCCCTGATATTTCCCGCCTTTATCCTTATTTGGTAACCGGATTATGTCTGTTTTCCGACGCTCCCGCGCGGGCCTTGCGGAACATGGGCCGCTTCGGCTATAGCCTCGCCGCATCGGAGTGTAGCTCAGCCTGGTTAGAGTACTGTGTTCGGAACGCAGGGGCCGGAGGTTCGAATCCTCTCACTCCGACCATTTAAATCATTGAAATTTTTGATTTGTGCCAGACATCTAAGGCGGTGCTGTGTTTATGTTTGAACATGCTGCATCAGCCTTGCGGGCGGGCTAATTTAAAAGCAGCGCCGGGGGTTTGTTCTACTGGTTGTTGCAGCAATATTTAAGGAGGTTGGCGATGCCGGTCACTTCAGCAACAGAGATCAGGCGGGCGCGCAACGCTGTTGTCGCGGCGTTTATGGGCTGGACGCTAGACGCGTTTGATTTCTTTATCCTGATTTTGACCCTCGACAACGTGTCCAAAGCGTTTGGCGTTGGCATAGATTCGGTGGCGTTTTCCATCACCCTCACTTTGGCGACGCGCGCGGTTGGTGCCTTCGTGTTTGGCCGCCTTGCGGATATTTATGGTCGCAAACCGATCCTGATGCTTGTTATTCTGCTCTATTCTTTTTTTGAGGCGATGACCGGCTTCGCGTGGTCCTTCACCGCCTTCATGGTTATTCGCACGTTGTTCGGCATCGCAATGGGCGGCGAATGGGGCATCGGTTCCTCGCTCGCCATGGAAACCATCCCGGATCGCTGGCGCGGCTGGGTTTCCGGGCTGTTGCAAGCGGGTTATCCGTTCGGGTTTTTCCTGGCAACCTTGCTGTTCGATTTTGGTCTTCGTCCGCTGGGTTGGCGTGGCATGTTCTTCGTCGGCGCGTTGCCGGCTCTGCTGGTGTTTTTCATTGCCTCCCAGGTAGAGGAAAGCCCGGCCTATGAGGCCATGAAGCACCGGCCAAACCGCGTACCAATCAGCATTGTGCTTCGCACGAACGTGAAGCTGGTTGTTTATGGTGTGTTGATGATGGCCGCGTTCAATTTTTTCTCCCATGGCACGCAGGACATTTACGTGAAGCTGTTCTTGGGCAAGCAGTTGCATTTCGCCCATAGCGAAATGGCCAATGTGGCGCTCATCTTTAACGCGGGCGCAATTATCGGTGGCATTCTGTTTGGCCTGCTGAGCCAGAAGATCGGCCGCCGTTATGCCATTATCGGCGCTTGTGTGGTGTCGCTTCTGGCGCTGTGGCCGTGGTCTCATGGCACGAATTTCACCACCATCGCCATTGCCGCGTTCTTCATGCAGGTTGGCGTGCAAGGGGCATGGGGCGTGGTGCCGGTGCATCTGAACGAGCTGTCGCCGTCCGAAATTCGTGGCACGTTTCCGGGCTTTGTATATCAGCTTGGCAATTTCGTGGCCTCTTTCAATGCGCCGCTTCAGGTGTCTTTGGCCATGAGCCATGGTGGAGATTATGGTTATGCGCTGGCTCTGGTGGGTGGTGTGGTCGCCGTTCTTCTTATCGTTTTGATGATATTTGGCCCGGAAGCCCGCAACGTTTCCATGGAACAGGCCACGCAAGTGTAACTGATGGCGCGTTTGCCTCTTAAGCTAATATTGGGCCGAGCGCTGCTTTATAGCGTGTTGCTGGCCGCACTGGTTGTTGCGGAAGTTTTCCTGCTGATCTGGCTAAAACCCCCGTGGTTGCGGCCTGCACTCCAAATGACGGCTGGTTTGGTGGCAATAAACGAGGCGTTATTGTTGGCTCCGGTTTTTGCCGCCACGGCAATTATGGCGAGATTTGAGAAGCGATCCGTTTTTTCCTGCGGACTTAGCGGGCCGAAGCCATTTAGAAATCTAACAGGCGGGTTGTTCTGCGGTATCTTGGCTTTGTCCTACCTCATGCTGCTGTTGCTGGGTGGTGGGTTGGCGCTAACGCATTTGCGCGGGCTTTCCGCGCTCGAAATTCTGGGGCAGGGGGCGGCCTGGCTGGGCGTGTCCTGGCTTATCGGCTTTACGGAAGAGTTGGCCTTTCGAGGTTATCTGCTGCAAACCCTGGCGCGGGGGATGGGTTTCTGGCCCGCTGCGTTGCTCACGAGCCTGCTTTTCGCAGCCCTGCACATCACCAATGCGCATGAAACCGTAATTGGAATCATGAATGTCTTTGGTGCGGGAATGATTTTGTGCATTGCGCTTAAACGCAGCTTTTCGCTTTGGTGGTCCATAGGCTTTCATGCGGGGTGGGATTATGCGGAGAATTTTATCTACGGCACGCACGATAGCGGCCAGGCTTGCGCGGGCGCATTGCTGAATACCCTGCCGCGCGGGCCGCTCTGGCTTTCCGGCGGGTTGGCTGGGCCAGAAGGCAGCTTGCTGGGGCTGGGCGTGGAGGTTCTGGTTGCTGCAGGTTTATATATATTTTTGCGGCCGCGCACTTCTCTAACTTAGATGGTGTTTTATTCAGCGGCGGCGCGCAAGGCGAGGCCGGTGCCCAACGGTGCCAAGGGCAAAGCCGCCAGCAGCATCGCAAACAGCATGTAAAGCGGTGCGGCCGGATGCAGGCTGGTGGCGGCTGCCGTACCGAAGATTAGGCTGGGGATCATCAATGGCAGCGTGATTAGCGGCATCAAAATAGCCCCGCGCCGGGCACCGGTGGCAAGCGCTGCCGCCAGCGTGCCGAGCAGCGAGAAAATCAGCGTGCCCGGCAGCAGGGTCAGCAGCAGCAGCGGTAATTTCTCCCCGGGCAGGCGCAGCATCACCGCCAGCGGCCCGGCGATAATGAGCAGTGGCAGGCCCGTGGTTAGCCAATGCACAATGGTTTTGGCGGTGGCGATCGCATAGGCAGGCCAACCTGAAAGCAGCAGCAGATCCAGCGTGCCATCCTCAAAGTCTGGGCCGAACAGCCGTTCCAGCGGCAAAAGTGCGGCGAGGAGCGCCGTTACCCACACCACGCCGGGGGCAATGCGGGAGAGAACCAACGGGTCCGGTCCCGCACCAAGCGCAAATAGAGTTCCCGCGATAACGAAAAACAACAAAGCGGCTATGCTTTCCGCGCCGTGCCGGATGGAAAGCCGCAGCTCCCGCGCAATAAACCCCATCATAGCGTCAGCACCTGCGTATCCGGCAGCTCGATCGGCGTATGGGTGCTGGCGATGATCATGCCGCCGCGCCACCTCTGGGCCTCACACAACCCCAGGAATTGCTGAATGGAGGCGCTGTCCAGCCCAGTTGTTGGTTCGTCCAGCAGCCATAAAGGTTTTTCTGCGACCGCCACCCTGGCAAGGGCAAGCCGCCGCTTCTGCCCGGCGGAGAGAAACCGCGAAGGCAAATGCGCGAATTTTTCCAGGCCCACCAGCGCCAGCCCAGCTTCCGGCACCTGCTCAGCCGGGGTAAGGGCAGGTTTCACCGCATCCTGGTGCCCTAGCCAGCCGATACGGGCGGCGTGTGCCTCACGGTCTGTCAGTGCGGGTAGATTGTTCCAAGACAAATCGCCAGTGGCTAAGGGCGTCAGTCCAGCCAAAGCCCGCAATAGGCTGGATTTGCCCGCGCCATTCGCTCCACGCAGAAGAAGGATACCACCTTGGCATAACGAGAAGCTGATATTGTTCAAAATCAGTCTGTCGCCACGGAAAATGGAAAGATTTTCGGCCGTGAGCAGGTGAGGGGTCCTTGGTGCGGAATAGACGGGTTGGTATGGCTATGGTTTAAGCCGGAACAAATCACAAGCGGCTTCAGACGAAAGGTTTTGCACCATGACAGCGATCGGTCACGATAGCCTGGAAACCATGAAAACTCTGACCGTGGATGGCAAGACTTACTCATATTTCTCACTGCCATCCGCCGCCGCCAAGCTGGGAAACATCTCCAGACTGCCAAAGACGCTAAAGATTTTGCTGGAGAACGTGCTTCGATTTGAGAATGGAGGCAGCTATACGGTGGATGACGCCAAGGCGATCATTGGCTGGCTGGAGAAAGCCACCTCCGCCAAGGAGGTGCCCTTCAAGCCAGCGCGCATTTTGATGCAGGATTTCACCGGCGTGCCGGCGGTGGTAGATCTGGCTGCGATGCGCGACGGCATCGGCAAGCTAGGTGCGGCCCCGGAGAAAGTGAACCCGCTTATCCCGGTGGATCTGGTGATCGACCATTCGGTGATGGTGGATTATTCGGCCTCGCATGACGCGTTGCAGAAGAATATCGACCTGGAATTTGAGCGTAACGGCGAGCGTTACCGCTTTCTGCGCTGGGGTCAGGAGGCGTTCAACAATTTCCGCGTCGTACCCCCCGGCACAGGCATCTGCCATCAGGTGAATTTGGAATATCTGGCGCAAGTGGCCTGGACCTCCGAAAATGGCGGCAAGACCTATGTGTACCCCGATACGCTCTATGGCACCGACAGCCACACCACCATGGTGAACGGCCTGGGCGTGCTGGGTTGGGGCGTAGGTGGCATTGAGGCCGAGGCCGCGATGCTGGGCCAGCCGATCGCGATGCTGATTCCGGATGTGATCGGCTTCAAGCTCACCGGCAAGCTCTCCGAGGGGGTGACCGCGACCGATCTGGTGTTGACCGTAACCCAGATGCTGCGCGCCAAGAAGGTGGTTGGCAAATTCGTCGAATTCTACGGCGAAGGCATGGCTGAGATGGCGCTGGCGGACCGTGCGACCATCGGCAACATGGCCCCGGAATATGGCGCCACCTGCGGTTTCTTCCCCGTGGACCAGGTGACGCTGGATTATCTGCGCCTCTCGGGGCGCGATGAGCACCGGATTAAACTGGTGGAAGAATATACCAAGGCCCAGGGCTTGTGGCGCACAGACGAAGAGCCGGTTTTCAGCGATACGCTGGAGCTGGACCTTTCCACCGTGCTGCCGAGCGTTGCCGGACCGAAGCGCCCGCAGGACCGGGTGCTGCTGAAGGAAGCCGGATCCGCCTTCAAATCCGAACTGACCAAGAGCCTGGGCGTTGCCGCCGACGCGGTGGCCACCAAGGCCCGCGTTTCCGGCACGAATTATGAGATCACCCACGGCGATGTGGTTATCGCGGCCATTACCTCCTGCACCAACACCTCCAACCCTTATGTGCTGGTTGCTGCGGGCCTCGTGGCGCGCAAAGCCCGCGCATTCGGCCTAGCACCGAAACCCTGGGTGAAAACCTCGTTGGCTCCTGGCAGCCAGGTGGTGACTGAATATCTCGACAAATCCGGCCTCACGGCTGATTTGGATGCCCTGGGCTTCGAGACGGTTGGTTACGGCTGCACCACATGTATTGGAAATTCGGGCCCGCTGCCGGAGCCGATCGTTGATGCCATTGAGAGTAATAAGCTAATCGCGGCCTCTGTGGTTTCCGGCAATCGTAATTTTGAAGGCCGTATTCACCCGAACGTGCGCGCCAACTACCTGGCCTCGCCGCCACTGGTGGTGGCGTATGCAATTTTCGGCAATATGCGCGAGGATATCACCACCGCGAAGCTCGGCACGACGAAGGACGGGAAAGACGTTTTCCTGAAAGATGTGTGGCCGACGAACAATGAGATCCACGATATCGTGGATCAAGTTGTCACCCGTGAGATGTTCATGGAGCGCTATTCCGATGTGTTCAAGGGGCCGGCCGAGTGGCGTGCCATTGAGGTTTCTGGCGGCACGGACACCTATGCCTGGCCATCTGGCTCCACTTACGTGAAGAACCCTCCTTACTTCCAGGATATCACCCCGGAGCCGAAGCCGGTTTCAGACATCATGGGCGCGCGCGTGCTGGCGTTGCTGGGTGACAGCATCACCACCGACCATATTTCGCCGGCGGGCAACATCAAAAAATCGTCGCCGGCTGGTGAATATCTCTCCGCGCATCAGGTGCAGCAGAAGGATTTTAACTCCTATGGTTCGCGCCGTGGCAATGACGACGTAATGGCCCGCGGCACTTTCGCAAATATCCGCATCAAGAACGAGATGCTGGGTGGCGCCGAGGGTGGCAATACCAAACATTATCCTGGTGGCCAGGAAATGCCGATTTACGACGCAGCCGAGCAATATAAAAAGGAAGGCGTGCCCCTGGTGGTGTTTGCCGGGCAGGAATACGGCACCGGCTCCTCGCGGGACTGGGCTGCCAAGGGCACGGCACTTCTGGGCGTGAAGGCGGTTATCGCCGAGAGCTTCGAACGTATCCACCGCTCCAATCTGGTGGGCATGGGCGTGCTGCCGCTATTGTTCAAAAACGGCGAGACCCGCAAATCCCTCGGCCTTACCGGCGAGGAGCGCGTGGATATTGTTGGCCTGGACAATATCTCCCCCCGCATGGACATAAAGGCGGTCATCACCCGCCCGGGTGGCTCCAGGCAGGAGGTTGAATTGCTTTGCCGTATCGATACCGCTGATGAGGTGAATTACTATAAGCATGGCGGCATTTTGCAGTATGTGCTGCGGGGCATGGCCAAGGCAGCCTGAAATTGAGGAGTTTTTGGAAAATGGTGGGCGCGACAGGGATTGAACCTGTGACCCTTCGCGTGTGAAGCGAATGCTCTACCGCTGAGCTACGCGCCCGGTGGGCGGGCTGATAAGCTGGGCGGGGGGCGCTGTCAATTGCCCGGGGACAAATTGAATTGCGCGGTATGGTTGCCACGGGGAATAAATTTGCGTGCATTCGGCGTGAAATTCTGAGAAGTTTCAACCAGTGGCCAATTGTGCCGGAACGCCTATAAAATCCGGATTATGATGTTTTTCCCGGGGCAAAATACTGGACGTCACGACCCGCCCGCCGGGCGTTTTCCGTTTCTGGCCCAGGGCGGTGCCATGGGTGATCGTATTTCGCATTTTGATTGGAGCTGTACCTCGCTGGGCACGATCGAGGGCTGGGCGCCAGTTTTCTGTGCCCATGTTTCCACGATGTTGAGTGCTCCTGAGCCGTTGATGATTTTTACCGGGCCAGATGGCGTGCTGCTCTTCAATGATGCGAGTATGCCTTTTACCGCCGCGCGCTGCCCGGCTGCCCTGGGGAAAACAATTGGTCAGATTTGGCCGCAAATATCCGATGCGATGAGCCGCCTGCTGCTTGCCGACCAGGGTGGGTATGCGCCCGTGATTCTGGCGTTGGAAGGCTCTTCCGATGAGCCCGGATTTACCCTGCTCTGCTCGCCGCTGATGAACGAGACCGGCAAGAGGATTGGAGTTTTAGCCAAAGCTGAGTGGCGAGATGAAGGGTGGGATGGCGCGCTGACAGCAGGGCAGAACCAGCTTGTTGCTTTGCGCGAGGTTGCACGCACCATGCCTCGCCAGATTTGGACAGCGAATGCCCAAGGGCGTGTTGACTGGATGAATCCGCATTTGCAGGCTTGTCTGGGCCCGGCAAGCGAAGGTGAAGGCTGGGCATCGCTTGTGCACGCACAGGACCGCCCCCTCATAGCCCGGCGTTGGGCTGAGGCCGTGGCCTCAGGAGGGCTTTATGATGCTGAATGCCGGTTGCAAACGGCATCCGGCGCGTATGTTTGGCATTTGGTTTACGCCACACCCTTCCGCAATAATGCGGGCACTGTGGAAGGCTGGGTTGGCAGTAATCACAATATTCAAGAGCGCAAGGACGCGGAGGCTGAAGCTGGCCGCGCGCGTAATCGCGTTTGGCAGCTCAGCCGCACTTATATGCTTATCTTTGACCAAGAGGGGGTTATCCGGCACAGCAATTTGGCCATTGAGCTGGGTACGGGTTGGCGGCAGGAGGATATAGCGGGCCAAAATCTGCTGAATTTTGTTCATCCTGAGGATGCTGAGACCACGCTGATGGCATTGGCGCGGGTGGCGGCGGGTGAGATTGTTCAGGGTTTTGAATGCCGATGCCTTATGCAGAACGGCGATTACCGCGTGATTGAGTGGGACGTGGCACCAGACGGCGAGCTCAATCATGCATTCGGTCAGGATATGACGGAGAAGCGGGGCGCGATGCGTGCCTTGCAGCGCATGTGGGATCTCTCACCGGTGCTGAAAATTGTGCTGCGTCCGGGTGGTGAGGTGGTCACGGTAAATCCGGCCTGGACCAAGGCTCTGGGTTGGAGCGAACAGGCAAGCCGCGCCCGCCGCATGGCTGATTTTATTGCGCCTGACGAGCGTGAGCGGTTGCGTGCCCAGTTTAACGATTTCAGCCCTGCGGCGCTGAGTTCAGAATTTGTCGTGACGATGCTGACTGAGCAGGGCGACTACCGGCAGATTGCCTGGACCAGAGTTGCCGAAGGCGGGCTGCTCTATGGCTTTGGCAGGGATGTGACGGCCGAACGCCGTGCCGCTGCCGCCGCCGCGTCCGCCAGCGCGGAACGGGAGCGTATCTGGGTGTCCTCTAATGATCTGCTGGCAATTGCCAGCGGCGACGGGGTGCTGCGTTCAGTCAACCCGGCCTGGGGGCGGCTTTTGGGTTATGCCGAGAGCGAGATTTTGGGTTTGCGGCTGCTGAATCTGGTGATGCCGGAAGACAGGCCGGAGGCCGAACGGGCGATCAGGGAACTGGCGGTAGGGCGTACAATACGCGATATTGAATGCCGGATGAATGACCGCCAAGGGAGGTTATGCCTGATTTCCTGGTCCGCCGATTCTCTGGGCGACTCATTCTACTTCGTTGGCCGCGATGTAAGCGCCCAACGCGATGCGGAAGAACAGCTCCGCCAGGCGCAGAAGATGGAAGCGGTGGGCCAGCTTACCGGCGGCATCGCGCATGATTTCAATAATCTCCTGCAAGGCATCACCGGCAGCCTAGAGCTGATGAGCAAGCGGGTTCAGCGGGGGGAAACCCAAGGTTTGGAGCGGTTTGTCACGATGGCGATGAACGCTGCTGAGAGAGCGGCAGCACTTACCCATCGGCTTTTGGCTTTTTCTCGCAGGCAACCGTTGGATCCTAAGCCCGTGGAAGCCAATCCGCTTATACTTTCCATGGAGATGCTGCTGCGCCGGACACTTGGGGAGGGTGTGGATTTACAGCTGGATTTGCAGGACGAGCTTTGGCTGACGCTATGCGACCCCAACCAGCTAGAAAATGCGCTGCTCAACCTCGCCATCAATGCCCGGGACGCCATGCCAGGGGGCGGTAAGCTGATCATCCAAACCTTCAATGCCGAATTGGAAGGAACCATCGGACCCAGGCGAAGCGAGGTCCTGCCGGGGCCATATGTTTGTATAGCCGTCACTGATTCCGGGGTGGGCATGGATGCGGTAACCATTGCCAAGGTGTTCGAGCCGTTCTTCACCACCAAACCACTAGGCCAGGGTACGGGGCTTGGGCTTTCGATGATCTACGGATTTACACGCCAATCCAACGGGCATGTGAGAATCGAATCCGAGCCAGGCCTGGGTGCCACGGTGCGGCTATATTTGCCGCGTTACGAGGGAGCGGCTGCAATTTTACCGCCATGCCTGGAGGAGGTTGACATGCCTGCCGCCGCCTTGGGTGACACGGTGCTGGTGGTGGAGGACGAGCCCGTGGTGCGCGGGTTGATCGTAGAGGTTTTGGCAGGGCTGGGCTATGCCGCGCTGGAGGCGCAGGACGGACCGGGCGGGCTGGAAATTTTGCAATCGCGCCAGAAGATCGATCTGCTGATTACCGATATCGGGCTGCCGGGGCTGAATGGCCGGCAAATTGCGGATGCGGCGCGGCTGCTGCGGCCAAAGTTAAAAATATTATTTATGACCGGTTATGCCGAAAACGCCGGGATGGGTAATGGCGGGCTGGAACCAGGGATGGAGATTATGGCCAAGCCTTTCGCTATGGACGCGCTGGCCGCTCGGGTTCGTGGGATGATCGCGCCGGATGGGTAAGGCGCTTCCGGCACCTCGTCGCAAATGCTAAAGCCCGCCCATGGCTGGACATTCACATGCAAAAAACATCATGCACCGCAAGGGCGCGCAGGACGCAAAGCGGGCTCGCATTTATGCAAAACTCATTCGTGAGATAACCGTCGCGGCAAAGGAAGGGCTGCCGGACCCGGCGGCAAACCCGCGTTTGCGCGCGGGCATTGCCGCGGCGCTGAAGCAGAACATGACGCGCGACGCGATCGACCGTGCGATTAAAAAGGCCTCTGGCGCGGGCGGCACGGAAAATTACGAATCCGTGCGCTATGAGGGCTACGGCCCGGCGGGTGTGGCGATTATTATCGAGGCGCTGACAGATAACCGCAACCGCACAGCATCCGTTGTGCGCGCCGCGTTTAACAAATCCGGCGGGGCGCTAGGAGAGACTAACTCTGTCTCCTTCATGTTCAACCGTCTGGCGGCCATTCGCTATCCGGCGAATGTGGCGTCTGCCGATGAGATGCTGGAAGCAGCTATTGAAGCTGGGGCGAATGACGTGGTGAGCGGCGAGGATGGCCACGAGGTGCAGGCGGCGGTGGAGAGCTTT
This sequence comes from Rhodospirillales bacterium, assembly GCA_028866445.1. Classification (GTDB taxonomy): domain Bacteria; phylum Pseudomonadota; class Alphaproteobacteria; order Acetobacterales; family Acetobacteraceae; genus Acidocella. Next base: position 35,978 of record JAGWIE010000001.1, read on the forward strand.
TTCGCGGTGCGGGACGCCTTGGCGCAGAAATTCGGCGACCCGGCGGAGGCCGGCATGGAATGGCAGCCAAACATGACTGTGGTGCTGGATGAGGACAAAGCAAACTCTGTGATCAAGCTGATCGATATATTGGAGGATGATGACGACGTGCAGAACGTCTATGCCAATTACGAACTGCCGGAAGAATTACTGGCGAAGCTTTCGGCTTGATGCTCCAAGCGCGCGGCAAGGTTTGTATTATTGGCATTGACCCCGGCCTGCGTTTTACAGGCTGGGGCGTGGTGGAGGCTGAGGGCAACCGGTTGCGCCATGTGGCGGATGGCGTGGTGGCAACTGATGGCACCGAGGATGTGCCGCTGCGGCTGAAGGCGCTGGATGAGGCGCTGGCGGATTTGCTGGCCCGGTACAATCCTGATGAAGCGGCGGTGGAGGAGACGTATGTGAACCGCAACGCCACGGCCACGCTAAAGCTAGGTTATGCACGCGGCGTGGCATTGCTGGCCCCGGCACGGGCGGGAATCCCTGTTTTTGAATATGGCGCCAAAACCGTGAAAATGGCGGTGGTTGGCACCGGCGGCGCGGATAAAGAACAGGTGGGGTTGATGGTGAAGCGCCTGCTGCCCGGCTCTGTGCAAAAACGTGCCGATGCGGCGGATGCGCTGGCGGTTGCCATCTGCCACGCCCACCATCGTTCCACCGCCAATGCCTGGAAGGTGCAGAAATGATCGCGCGGCTGCGGGGCATTGTGGACAGCATCGAGGACGGGCGTTGCGTGATGGATGTGAACGGGGTGGGATATCTCGTTTTCTGTTCTTCTCGCACTTTGGGCGCGTTACCTGATGGGTTGGTAACGCTGCTGATCGAAACCCAGGTGCGTGAGGACGCAATCAGCCTTTACGGCTTTTACACCGCCGCCGAGCGGGAATGGTTTCGGCTGCTTACCACCGTGCAGGGCGTGGGGGCGAAGGTGGCGCTTGGCATTCTTTCCGCTCTTTCGCCGGACCAGTTGATCGGCGCAATTGCCGGGCAAGACAAAGGCGCCATTACCTGCGCGCCGGGCGTGGGGCCAAAGCTCGCCATACGTATTCTTACCGAATTGCAGAGTAAGGCCGGGGCAATGCCCGGTGGCGGTAATGCAACGTTCCCCGCGGCCATGATCCCCAAGGGTGCGGCGGCGGATGCGCTCTCGGCGTTCACCAATTTGGGCTACCGCCGTGCGGAGGCCGAGGCGGTTCTGACCAAGGCGCTGGCCGAGCACGGGGATGATGTCTCGCTGGACGTGCTGATCCGCGCCGGGCTGAAGGCGCTGGCGAAGTGAGTGAGCGCATTACTTCCGGCGAGCGGCTTTCGGATGACAGTGCCGAAGCTTCGCTGCGCCCGCAAAGCCTGGAGGATTTCACCGGCCAGGCTGGCAGCCGAGAGAATTTGAAGATTTTCGTCGCCGCCGCCAAAACCCGTGGCGAGGCGCTGGACCACGTGTTGCTGCACGGCCCGCCGGGCCTCGGCAAAACCACGCTGGCGCAGAT
>JAGWIE010000369.1 GCA_028866445.1 Rhodospirillales bacterium
AGGTAACAAGGCGGTATGGCGCGGATGTGGCGGCGGGGTGGCGGCCGCCGGGCCGAAACTGGTTTTACCCCGGATATGCCTATCGCAATGTGATGGCGGCGCGTTCCTCCGCCACATCCAGCACCGCTTCAGCGGCGCTGCGGAAGATCAGGCGCATCAACCCACGCGGCGGGCGGGGCTTGAGCCAGATCGCCTTGGCCTTTTTGCCACCCAGTTCCTTCACGATCTTGTCCACATCGCCGAAGCCATCGATCAACCCGAGGGTTTTCGCCCGTTCGCCCAGCATATAGCCGCCATCGAAAATTTGGGTTTCATCGGTGGTGAGCCGGGCACCGCGCCGGGTGCGTACCCAATCCTTGAACATGACGTGAATCTCATCCAGCAGCCCTTGGGTGAAGGCCTCATCTTCCGGCTTGCGGGCAGCGAACATGTCGTTCCGGCGCTTATTCTCCCCTGCCGTAAGGGTGCGGCGCTCTATGCCAAAGCGGGCGATGAAGTCTTGCAGGCCGAAGCCCTCCGTGACCACGCCGATGGAGCCGACAATGGAAAGACGGCTCGCGTAAATATTATCCGCGGCACAGGCCAGCCAATAGCCACCCGAGGCCCCGAGATCACCAATGACAGCGGTGACCTCGATTTTATGCGCTTCGGCCTCACGGCGGATAAATTGGCCAATGAGATCGGACTGGGTGGCCGAACCGCCAGGGCTTTCAATGGCCAGCACCAGCTTGCCGGTTTTTTTCGCCAGCGCAAAACCGCGCTCCAGCATCGGGGCACAACCTGCCAGATTCAACAGGCCTGGCCGCGCGGCAATGATGCCGCGCAACTGTATAACGGGAATTTTCGGCCGCGAGAAAGGGAACTTCATGCAGCGTTGTTAGCCATTAATCCCCGGCGGAGGCAAACTGCGTGGCACCGCGTTCGGTTTCGAAAATGTAATCGCGGGTAAGGGGCAACGCCTCCTGCTTGCGCACAAGCTGAATCTGGAAATTCATGTGATCAGAAAGGCGGAAAGCAAGCTCTGAGCCGGAGAGGTAGAATTCAAACATCCGGCAGAAGCGTTCATCGTAAATGCTGGCGATGGCATCCCGGTTTGCGGCGAAGCGCCTGCGCCAATGCGCGATGGTTTTGGCGTAATGCAGGCGCAGAATCTCAATATCCGTGCTGCGCAATCCGGATTCCTCCACCGGCGCCAACACCTCAGACAAGGCAGGGGAATAACCGCCCGGAAAGATATATTTGGCGATCCAGGGGTTGGTGGCGCCCGGCCCCTCGAACCGACCGATGGAATGGATAAGCGCCACACCATCCGGCTTCAGGCAGGATTTTACGGTTTTAAAGAAAGTTCCGTAATTCGGCACGCCCACATGCTCGAACATGCCGACTGAGACGATCCTGTCGAATTGCCGGTTCATCGCCCGGTAATCCATCAGCTCAAAGCTCACCCGCTCCGCCAGCCCTTCCTGTACGGCGCGGGCGCGGGCGGCGGCAAGCTGCTCCTCTGAGAGCGTGATGCCGGTGACCCGCGCGCCGAATTCCCGGGCCAGCGTGAGCGCCATGCCGCCCCAGCCGCAGCCGATATCCAGCAC
>JAGWIE010000370.1 GCA_028866445.1 Rhodospirillales bacterium
TGGAAGCTCTACCGCATCGTGGAAGCCTATATCCGCCGCCGCCAAGAAGCAGGCGGCTATGAGGAAGTGCGCACGCCGCAGCTGGTGGACCGCAAGTTGTGGGAGCTTTCCGGCCATTGGGACAAATACCGCAAGAACATGTTCATCGCCGAGGTGGCGGAGGAAGACACCACGCTGGCGCTGAAGCCGATGAACTGCCCCTGCCATGTGCAAATCTTCAACCAGGGCCTGCGGTCTTACCGCGAGCTTCCCATCCGTATGGCCGAATTCGGTGCCTGCCACCGTTATGAACCTTCTGGCGCGCTGCACGGCATCATGCGCGTGCGCGCCTTCACGCAGGACGACGCGCATATCTTCTGCACCGAAGACCAGATCGCCGACGAGACGGTGCGCTTCGTCGCCCTGCTGGAGAGCGTCTACAAGGATTTCGGGTTCGAGAGCTTCACCGTGAAATTCTCCGACCGACCCGAGGTTCGGGCCGGGGCGGATGATGTGTGGGACCGCGCCGAGGGCGCCCTCAAAGCCGCTTGCGAAAAAGCCGGCGTGAACTACACGCTCAACCCCGGCGAGGGCGCGTTTTACGGCCCGAAACTCGAATTTGTGCTGCGCGACGCCATCGGTCGAGACTGGCAATGCGGCACCATCCAGGTGGATTTCGTGCTGCCCGAGCGGCTGGATGCGGAATATGTCACCTCCGAGAGCAGCCGTGCGCGCCCGGTGATGCTCCACCGCGCCATCATCGGCAGCTTTGAGCGGTTCCTCGGCATCCTCATCGAACAATATGCCGGGCGCTTCCCGCTCTGGCTCGCCCCGGTGCAGGCCGTGGTCGCCACCATCGTCTCGGACGCCGATGATTATGCGGCGGAAGTGACGCATGCCCTACGCGAAGCCGGGCTGGCCGTGGAGCTGGATACTTCCAACCAAAAAATCCAGGCGAAGATCCGCGACCATTCCCTGCATCATGTGCCGAACATTTTGGTGGTGGGCCGCAAGGAGGCTGAGGAGCGCAAGGTGGCCCTGCGCCGCCTCGGCGGTGCCGCGCAGGAAATCCTTACCCTGGAAGAAGCCGTCGCCTTGTTAAAAACCGAAGCCACACCACCGGATCAACGTTCATGAGCTTTCAGATCGGCATCATCCCTGTCACCGCCTTCCAGCAAAACTGCGCACTGGTATGGGACGATGAAACCAAGCAGGGTGCCGTGACCGACCCCGGCGGGGACGTGCCGGTGATCATGTCGCAGATCAACAAGCTCGGCTTATCAATTACCGACATCTTCCTCACCCATGGCCATATTGACCATGCCGGGGGTGCGGCGGAACTCGCCGGACAACTGGGCGTGCGCATCACCGGCCCCGGCATCGAGGATGAGTTCCTGCTTGACGGCCTTCAGGAACAGGGCCGTAGCTATGGCGTCTCCGCCCGAAACTGCGCGCCGGATCTCTGGCTGAAAGCGGGCGACACCATTCGCCTGGGTGGGCAGGATTTCGAGGTGCGCCATTGCCCTGGCCACACGCCGGGCCACATGGTTTTCCTTAATCGGTTAATGAATTTTGGCATCGTGGGTGATGTGTTGTTTCGT
>JAGWIE010000371.1 GCA_028866445.1 Rhodospirillales bacterium
ACATCCGAGTGCAGATAGCGCACGCGCACGCCCTGCTCGGTGAGGTATTCGGTAAGATCCTCCGCCATGCGCTTGGTCAGCGTGGTCACCAGCACGCGGCCGCCAAGCTTGGAAACCTTCCTTATTTCACCAAGCAGATCATCCACCTGATGCTCGACCGGACGGATTTCCGTGACCGGATCGACTAGCCCGGTCGGGCGGATCACCTGCTCGGCGAACACGCCCTGCGTGCGTTCCATTTCCCACGCGCCAGGCGTCGCGGAAACAAATACGCTTTGCGGGCGAAAGCTTTCCCATTCCTCGAATTTCAGCGGCCGGTTATCGATACAACTCGGCAGCCGGAACCCATATTCCGCGAGGATGGATTTGCGCGCGAAATCGCCCTTGAACATGCCGCCAATCTGCGGCACCGTCACGTGGCTCTCATCCACAAAAAGCAAAGCATTTTCAGGCAAATATTCAAACAATGTGGGCGGCGGCTCGCCCGCGTTGCGGCCCGAGAGGTAACGCGAGTAATTCTCGATGCCTTTGCATGCACCTGTGGTTTCCATCATTTCGATATCGAAGGTGGTGCGCTGTTGCAGCCGTTCTGCTTCCAGCAATTTACCGTTGGCGGTGAACTCGTCCAGCCGGTCTTTCAGTTCAACCTTGATGCGCGAAATTGCCTGCGTCAGCGTTGGGCGCGGTGTTACATAATGGGAATTAGCGTAAACCGAAATATCGGTCAGCACCACGCTTTGCTCGCCGGTGAGCGGGTCGAACTCCGAAATCTTCTCGATCTCGTCTCCAAATAATGAAACCCTCCAGGCGCGGTCCTCGAACTGGGAGGGGAAGATGTCGACCGTCTCGCCGCGCACGCGAAAGCTGCCACGGGCAAAGGCCATGTCGTTGCGGCGATACTGCAAATCCACCAGTGCCTTCACCAGCGCGTCCCGCTCAATCCGGCCGCCGGTTTCCAGCCGCACCACCATCTTGGAATAGGTTTCCACTGAGCCAATGCCGTAAATGCAGGAAACCGAGGCAACGATGATCACATCGCCTCGCTCCAACAGCGCCTGGGTGGCGGCGTGGCGCATACGGTCAATGGTTTCGTTAATCGCGCTGTCTTTTTCGATGTATGTGTCGGAGCGCGGCACATAGGCTTCCGGCTGGTAATAGTCGTAATAGGAGACGAAATATTCCACCGCGTTATCCGGGAAAAAACTCTTCATTTCTGCGTAAAGCTGGGCGGCGAGAGTCTTGTTCGGGGCCAGCACCAAGGCCGGGCGCTGCTGTGCCTCTATAATCTTCGCCATGGTGAAGGTTTTGCCCGAGCCGGTCACACCCAGCAGCACCTGGTCGCGCTCCTGCGCCTCCAGCCCGCTTACAAGCTGGCGGATGGCGGTGGGCTGGTCGCCATTCGGCTCATACTCTGAAACCACGCGCAGAGGGTTTTGCAGTTTGCGTGGCGGCTGGCGCTCAGGAATGAACGTGAGCGGCATGGGGCGAAGCGTGGCGCTGGACATGAAGCCAATATGGCCCCGCCACCGCCCTGGGAAAAGCCTACTTCTTTTCCAGCAGAGCTTTCATTTCGCTCA
>JAGWIE010000372.1 GCA_028866445.1 Rhodospirillales bacterium
CAGCGCGATTACGATTATGACAGCGTGATCCATGGGAGTGATTTGGGCGACCCGGCCTTGCTTGGGCGCAACGCCGCCGCCCGTGCTTTGGCTCGCCTCAACCCCAGGCGCCCGGCCACAGCCAAACTGCCGGTGCTGTTTGACCCGCGTGTGTCCGGCTCCATTCTCGGGCATTTTGCCAGTGCCATCTCAGGTGCCTCCATCGCGCGCGGTACCTCGTTTTTGAAGGATGCGCTGGGTGCCCAGGTATTCGCGGCGGGTATCAACATTGTGGACGACCCGCTGCGCGTGCGCGGCCGCCGGTCTCGCCCGTGCGACCGTGAGGGGCAGCCCGTGCGGCGGATGAACTTCATCGAGGACGGGCGCCTGACGGAATGGGTGCTGGATACGCGTTCCGCCAACCAGCTTGGCCTGAAAACCAATGGCCATGCCGGAGGGTTGAGCAATTTCTACATGGAGCCAGGGGACATGACGCCCGAGGCGCTGATGGCCGATATTGCCGAGGGGTTGTATGTGACCGAGATGATGGGCTCCAGCATCAACGGCCTCACCGGTGATTATTCGCGCGGCGCGGCGGGTTTCATGATCCGCAATGGTGAGATTGCCGAGCCGGTGGCGGAATTCACCATCGCCGGGAATTTGAAGGACATGTTCCTGAACCTTACCCCAGCGCGCAATTTGGAGTTCAAGCGCGGCACCGATGCGCCGACCTTAAGGATTGAGGGCATGACCCTGGCAGGGGCGTAAGTAACGCGATGCTCGGATGACGGGCCACCACGGCCCGCCACCCGGCAGCGCGTCCTGGAGGTGGAGGCCACGGCCATGCTGCCCGGCATTGTTATAGTGACTAAAGTAAAAAAGAGTTTAATAATTTCTGACACTTCCCTAACCTATTACAAAGGCAGCCGGGCCGTGCGTTTGACCATGCGCAGGGTAAGCGTGGATTGCACCCGCCTTATGCCGGGCAGGCGGGTGAGTTCCTCGGAGTGCAGGCGCTCCAGATCCTCAGCCCCGTTATACACCACGCGCAGAAGGTAGTCTGCCTGGCCGGCCAGAAGGTAGCATTCCTGCACCTGGGCGATGAGTTTTACCCGTGCCTCGAATGCGTCCAGTAATTTTCGGTCCTGGCCCTCCAGCGTGATGAATACATAGGCGGTGCCCGGAAAGCCCGCGGCTTTTTGGTCCAGCACCAGATGCGTGCCAGCCACGAGGTCGCTTTGCAGGAGCAAGTGCAGCCGCCTGAGGCAGGCGGAGGGGGAGAGGTTTACCTTCTCCGCCAGCTCGATATTTGAAAGCCGCCCATCCTGCTGGAGAGCGTTGAGAATTTTGCGGTCTGTCTCGTCCAGATTAACCATGCAGCTTTATTCGTATATATTTTTGATTTATCGAATTTATCACCGATAATAACCCGTGCAAGTCCCAAAATACGAGGAAAATGGCACGGGATTCACCGTATTGTTCGAAGATAATTCGGCCGGGGTATTCTGGCCTTTCGGGAGAGAGCAAATGCGCATCGGTGTACCTAAAGAAATCAAGGATCATGAAGACCGCGTTGGCATGGTGCCGG
>JAGWIE010000373.1 GCA_028866445.1 Rhodospirillales bacterium
ACCTGTCGATCTCAGCAATTGCGACCGCGAGCCGATCCATATTCTCGGCGGGGTGCAACCTTTCGGTTTTCTGCTGGCGCTCACACCAGATTGGGTGGTTGCGCGCGTCTCAGCGAATATCGGCGCTTTCCTGGGGTCTGGCGCTGAAGAGGTTCTCGGCCTCCGGTTGGAGGATTTGCTCACCGCCAAGGCCGTGCATGACATCCGCAACATGGTGATCATGCTGCGCGAACCAGACGCGGTTGAGCGCGGCTTCGGCCTTGCGTTAAATGCCAGCGGCCAGCTCTACGATATCGCGCTGCATTTTTCCGGGCCGCTGCTGGTGCTGGAAGCCGAACCGGCGGTGGGCGAGCGGGGGGATGCCGCATCGCTTGTGCGCACCATGATGACCCGCGTGCGCCAGGTGCAGAACACCACGCAATTTCTGCAAACCGCCGCGCGGCACATCCGCTCCCTCACCGGGTTCGACCGCGTGAAGGTTTATAAATTCGACAATTCCGGCTCCGGCGAAGTCGTGGCCGAGGCGCGCAACGGCAATGTCGATAGTTTTCTTGGGCTGCACTACCCCGCCACAGATATTCCGGCGCAGGCTCGCATTCTGTACACGCGAAATCTCTTCCGGATCATCGCGGATATTAATGCCGAACCGGTGCCAATTGTGCCGCAACTGGACCAGGACGGTGCCCCGCTCGACCTCTCCCTCTCCGTGCTTCGCGCCGTCTCGCCTATTCATATCGAATATCTCCGCAACATGGGAGTTGGCGCCTCGCTCTCTATTTCCATCATCGTCGAAGGCCGCCTCTGGGGTTTGTTCGCCTGCCACCATTACGGCCCGCGCCTGCCCAATTACCTGGAGCGCACGGCGGCGGAACTGTTCGGGTCTATGTTTTCACTGATGCTGGAGAGCCGTGAGCGGCAGGCGGTCTCCGATTACGAAAACAAAGCCCGCTTCACGGCAGACCGGTTGATGGCGATTGTGGCGCAGGATTCCTCGCGCCTTGCGGATGCCGAATGGCTCGGCGGAATCGTGGCGGAGGCCATTCCGGCTGAAGGCGTTGGCGTGTATGTCAACGGCAGGGTTTCGCTCTCCGGCCTATGCCCATCCCAGGAGCAATTCCTGGCGCTCATGCCGGTGCTCAACCAGAATGCCGCCTCTCGGGTATTTTCCCTGGAGCATATTGGCGCTTTGCAGCCGCAGGCCGCTGCCTATGCAAACCGCGCCGCCGGGTTGCTTGCCATCCCAATCTCCCGCACGCCCCAGGATTTTGTGGTGCTATTCCGTTCAGAACAGCTTCGCAATGTGCGCTGGGCGGGAAACCCGGAAAAAGCCGTTGAATATGGGCCCAATGGCCCGCGCCTTACACCGCGCAAAAGCTTTGAGGAATGGTCAGAGCTGGTGAAGGGCAAGGCGGTGCCATTTACCGAATCCGAGCTGAGGGTGGCGGAGACCCTGCGCGCGGCGCTGCTGGAAGTGATTTTGCAACTCGCCGACGCCGTGGGGGCCGAACGCGCCCGCGCCGAGGAGCGGCAAACACTACTGATCGCGGAGCTGAACCACCG
>JAGWIE010000374.1 GCA_028866445.1 Rhodospirillales bacterium
TGCGCCAGCCGGATCAACGCGCGCACGATCGCGTAGCCTCGCTCGTCGGTGGGCAAGCCCGAGATGAAGCGCCGGTCGATCTTCATACGATTCAGCCCAAAGCGATGCATCATATCCAGCGATGCGGCACCCGTGCCGAAATCATCCACGGCCACCTGCACGCCTTCTTCTTTCAGCAAGCGGAGCTGTCGTAGCGCGTCCTCATGGTCCAGCGTCAACCGGCTTTCGGTAATCTCCAGCTCAAGCCGGTGTGGCGCCAGGCCGGAATCCGCCAGGGCCTGGTTCACGGTTGCGGCGAAATGCCGGTCTGCCAATTGTATGGGTGAAATATTCACGCATAGCCGCACTTGCTCCGGCCAGTTGCGGGCGGCGGCACAGGCGGCGCGCAGCACATAAGCGCCAAACGTGGCGATAAGCCCGCTTTGCTCGGCGATGGGAATGAATATGCGCGGCGGGATATCGCCAAAATGGGCGTGTTGCCAGCGCAGCAAGGCCTCATAGCCGGTGAGCAACCCATCCGGCGGGTTCCAAAGCGGCTGATAGGCTACATGCAGTTCCTGCCGCGCCAAAGCATGCAAAAGATCCGCGTGCAATTGGCGGTTCGCGGTGGCTTCCAGGGCTGGCTCGTAGGTTTTATGTCCGTGGCGGCCAGAGCGCTTGACGCTGTACATCGCGAGGTCCGCCTGGCGGACCAGTTCTTCCGGCTTTATCTCAGCATTATTGAAATAGGTAATGCCGACTGAGGCGGAAATTCGCGTCTGTGTCTGCGGCAGCATAACCGGGGCGGCAATTGCGGCGCAGATGTTTGTGGCTACGCGCTCCGCCGCTTGCTGCAGTGAAGGGCCGCCCCGCAGCAACACGCCGAATTCATCGCCGCCCAGCCTGGCGACGATATCCGCGTTTCGTACGCAGCCTTTCAGCCGCCCGGCAACAACGCGCAGTAACTCATCTCCCGCCTCGTGCCCGTAGGCGTCGTTCACGGCCTTAAACCCATCCAGATCCACCAGCAGCACGGCGATATTGTCCAGCGCCCGTTGGCCGTGGCTCACCGCATCGTTCAGCGTTTCATGAAACAGAATACGGTTGGGTAGGCCGGTCAGGCCATCATGCCGGGAGAGGAAATGATTCTCCGCCACGGCGTTGCGGTATTCGGTTACATCGGAGGCGACACCCACCAGAAACCGCCGCCCCGGTGGTACATGCAGCAGGGTTTTGCGCATGATCATGGTATGCGTGTAGCCCGAGGCGGGCAAAGTAAGGCATTCCTCGCTCTCAACCATCTGACCCGTGGCCAGCACCTCATCATCCGTGGACCAGCTAAGTGCTGCCTGGGCGGGCGGGAAAATATCGTAATCAGATCGCCCCAGCAGATTATCCCGCGTGCCGCCGAGCAGCCGTGTCGCGGCGTCATTCAACAAAATCCATTTATGGTTCTCATCCTTGATGAAAACCGGGCTGGGAATGATATCGATTATTTTTTGTAAGGAGTCCGCGGACCCCAGCAGCCGTTGATGCAACATGCCATGACGGTACAGAGCCGGAATTAATGGATTGCTAAA
>JAGWIE010000375.1 GCA_028866445.1 Rhodospirillales bacterium
GAGGCGGACGGCATGGCGATGCTGCAAAAGATGGTGCAAACCTGGCCGGTATTTTCCACGCTGCTTTCCAATATGGATATGGTGCTGGCGAAGGCGGATATGGGCATTGCCGCGCGCTATGCCGCCCTGGTGCAGGATGAAGGGCTGCGTGGGCGCATCTTCCCGCGCATTGTGGCGGAATATGAGCGGACCATACGCTATTTGCTGGCGATAACCGGCCAGGAGGCGCTGCTGGATCACAACCCGGTGCTGCGCCGCGCGGTGGTGAACCGGTTCCCGTATTTGGATCCGCTGAACCATGTGCAGGTGGAAATGCTGCGCCGCTACCGCGCGCAGAGCGAGGGGGGCGAAGCTTCCGAGCGTATCCGCCGCGGCGTGCATATCTCCATTAACGGCATTGCCTCGGCGTTGCGCAATAGCGGCTAAAAGCTTTTGAAGTTGCGTTAAGGCGACGCTTTTCGAAACATCATTGCGCGACGGTGGGGGCTGGCATGACCAGAATCCAGCCTTGGGGCGGGTGACAGCAGCGGTAAAACGCAGTAGGGGAGCCGCCAGTATTTTATCCGAGATCAATCAGGGACCATAGAACATGCGCGTTTATTACGACCGGGATGCCGACGTTAACCTCATCAAGAGCAAGAAGGTCGCCATTATCGGTTATGGCAGCCAGGGCCATGCGCACGCGCTGAACCTGAAGGATTCCGGTGTGAAGGAGCTGGCCGTTGGCCTGCGCCCCGGTTCCACTGCCGCCGCCAAGGCCGAAGGCGCGGGGCTGAAGGTGATGACGCCTGCTGAGGCCGCGAAATGGGCCGATGTGGTGATGGTGCTGACCCCGGATGAGGGCCAGGCTGATTTGTATTACAAGGATCTGGCCGAGAACCTGCGCGAGGGTGCGGCTCTGGCGTTCGCCCATGGCCTGAACGTGCATTTCAACCTGATCGAGCCGCGCAAGGATATCGACGTGTTCATGGTCGCCCCCAAGGGCCCTGGCCACACGGTGCGCGGCGAGTATCTGAAGGGTGGCGGCGTGCCGACCCTGGTGGCCGTGGCGCAGAACGCCACGGGCAATGCGTTTGAGATCGCGCTTTCTTATGCGTCGGCCAATGGCGGCGGCAAGGCCGGCATTATCGAGACGACCTTCAAGGAAGAATGCGAGACCGATTTGTTCGGCGAGCAGGCGGTGCTTTGCGGCGGCCTGGTCGAGCTCATCAAGGCCGGGTTCGAGACGCTGGTTGAAGGCGGCTATGCGCCGGAGATGGCGTATTTCGAGTGCCTGCACGAGGTGAAGCTGATCGTCGATTTGATTTATGAAGGCGGCATCGCCAACATGAACTACTCCATCTCCAACACCGCCGAATATGGCGAATATGTCACCGGCCCGCGCATCATCACGCCGGAGACCAAGGCTGAGATGAAGAAGGTGCTGACGGATATTCAGACCGGCCGCTTCACCCGCGACTGGATGCTGGAGAACCGCGTGCACCAGGCTAGCTTTAAGGCTGTGCGCGCCCGCAATGCCGCCCACCCGATTGAGGAAGTGGGTGCCAAGCTGCGCGG
>JAGWIE010000051.1 GCA_028866445.1 Rhodospirillales bacterium
TTCGCGATGTTGATGCTGGTGACAGCGAACAACCTCGTGCAGCTTTTCTTCGGCTGGGAGGGTGTGGGTCTCGTCTCTTATCTGCTCATCAATTACTGGTACGACCGCAAGGCCGCGAATGACGCCGCGATCAAGGCGTTCATCGTCAACCGCGTGGGTGATCTTGCTTTCGCCGTTGGCATTGCGCTGGTTTATTTCACCTTCGGCAGCGTGAATTTCGATGTGATCTTCGCCGGTGTGGCGGCTCATGCGGGGCAGCATTACACGCTGTTCGGCACGTCCTTTCCGGTGCTGGAGGTTATCTCCTTCCTGCTGTTCATCGGTGCCATGGGCAAATCCGCGCAGATCTTCCTGCACACCTGGCTGGCGGATGCGATGGAAGGCCCAACGCCGATCTCCGCTCTCATCCATGCGGCCACCATGGTCGCGGCGGGCGTGTTCATGATCGTGCGGATGTCCCCGGTTATCAACGCCGCGCCGGAGGCCATGGGCTTCATCACCATCATCGGCGCCAGCACGGCGTTCTTCGCCGCCACCATCGGCTGCGTACAGAACGACATCAAACGCGTGATTGCCTATTCCACCTGCTCGCAGCTTGGCTACATGTTTCTGGCGGCGGGCGTGGGGGCCTATCCGGTGGCAATGTTCCACCTCATCAACCATGCGCTATTCAAGGCGCTGCTGTTTCTCTCTGCCGGTTCGGTCATCCATGCGATGTCTGACGAGCAGGATATCCGCCTGATGGGCGGGCTGGGCGGCAAGCTGCCCTTCACCTGCGCGATGATGCTTATCGGTTCGCTGGCGCTCATCGCCATTCCGCCGTTCTCGGGTTATTACTCGAAGGATGCGGTACTGGAATCAGCCCTCGCCGCGCACACGGCGGCAGGCACTTATGGCTGGGTTTGCGGCACGGCGGCGGCGGGGCTTACCGCGTTCTACACCTCGCGTTTGTTCTTCCTGGTGTTCACCGGCAAATCCCGTGCGCCCAAACATGTGCAGGAGCATGTGCATGAAAGCCCGCTGGTGATGCTGGTGCCGCTGCTGGTGCTGGCGATTGGCGCGTTTGCCAGCGGCTTTGTGCTGAAGCCTTACTTCATTGGCGCGCAATTTCAGAATTTCTGGGGCAGCTCCATCGCCGTTGCGGCCAGTTCCGGCATGTTGAGCATGGATAGCGTTTCCGGCCTTGCCAAAATGGCGCCGCTGCTCGTGGCCATTACCGGCATTCTGGTGGCAGTGCTGTTTTACCTGCTGGTGCCTTCCTTGCCCGGCAGGCTCGCCCAGGGCATGGCGCCGCTTTACCGCTTCCTGCTGAACAAATGGTATTTCGACGAAATTTATGATGCGCTGCTGGTGCGGCCTTCGCTTCGGTTCGCGAAATTCGCCTGGCGCAGTGATGACCAGGTGATCGACGGTGTGCCCAATGGCCTCGCCGCTCTTACATCAGATGCCTCCGCCCAGGCCGTGAAGCTGCAAACCGGCTCCATCGCGCTTTACGCCTTCATCATGCTGATCGGCCTGCTGGTCTTTGTCAGCCTCTTCATCTGGGTGAAGTGATTATGAACCAGCTTGGTTTCCCCATCCTCTCGCTCATCACCTTTTTACCGCTGCTGGGGGCCTTTATGGTCGCCACGCTCAGCGGGGATGACGAGAAAGCCGCATGCAAAGCCCGTCGCATCGCGCTCATCTTCTCGCTCATCGTGCTGATGCTCGGCGTTTATGTATGGACGCAGTTCAACCCCGCCATTGCTGGTTACCAGTTTGTTGAGGTGATGCCCTGGCTTTCCGGCATCAACGTGGAATACCGCATGGGGGTAGATGGCATCAGCCTGTTCCTCATCATGCTGACCCTGGCGCTCACACCCATTGCCATCCTCGCCAGCGGCGGCATTAAAACCCGCACGCGCAGTTTCTTCGCCGCGATGCTGCTGCTGGAAACAATGACGATCGGCATGTTCGCCGCCACGGATTTCGTGCTGTTCTATGTGTTCTTTGAGGCCGTGCTGCTGCCGATGTATCTCATCATCGGCGTGTGGGGCGGGGAGAAGCGCATTTATGCCGCAGTGAAGTTCTTTGTGTTCACCCTGGCTGGCTCGCTGTTCATGCTGCTGGCGGTCGTGTGGATCTGGCGGCATCTGGGCACCACCAACATGGCGGTGATGGCCCATGCCAATATCCCCGCTAACGCGCAGACATGGCTTTTCCTCGCCTTTTTTGCAGCCTTCGGCGTGAAGGCGGCAGTGTGGCCGCTGCACACCTGGCTGCCGGATGCCTATGGCGAGGCCCCGGTACCCGGTACCATCATGCTGGCCGCCGTGCTTTCCAAAATGGGGGCGTATGGTTTCCTGCGTTTCGCCATTCCCATGCTGCCACAGGCTTCCGCTGCGTTTGAGCCGGTGATGTTTGTGCTTGGCGTGGTCGCGGTGATCTATATTTCCTATGTGGCTTTGGCGCAGACGGATATGAAGCGCATGATCGCCTATTCCTCCGTCGCGCATATGGGCGTCATCATCATCGGGCTGTTCACCTTCACGGTGGAAGGCATCGAGGGCGCTTTGTTCCAGATGCTCAGCCACGGCATCGTCATCGCCGGGCTGTTTATCTGTGCCGGCATCATCACCGCGCGTGGTGAAAGCCTGGCGTTGAAAAACCTCGGCGGGCTGGCGCGGAACATGCCGGTTTTCGCAGCAGCTCTCATGCTGTTCACGCTGGCCAATATGGGCCTGCCGGGCACGTCGGGCTTTATCGGTGAAATCCTCGTTATCGTCGGCGCGTTGAAGGTGAATTTCTGGGTCTCGTTGCTGGGCGGTGCCGGCATGGTGCTTGGCGTAACCTATTCGCTGGTGCTGGTGCGTGCCGTGCTATTCGAGAAATATAACCGGCCAGACCTCGCGGCGCTGAAAGACCTGACAGCCCGTGAATACACCATGCTGCTGCCGCTGGCGGCTTTGGTGATGTGGCTGGGCGTGTATCCCTCTAGCTTCACCCATGCGTTCGATGCGCCGATCGCTGCCCTGGTGCAGGCGCATATTGCCGCCCTCAACCCGCATATGGCGCTGGCCATGGTGACCGCGAAATGACCAATTTCATCTCTCTTCTTCCGGCGCTGTTTCTTGGGGTTGGCGGCATGGTGCTGCTGCTGGGCGGTGTGCTGGCCAAAGCCAGCGACACGACGCCCGGCGTTACCTTCGGTGCCATTGCCCTGCTGGCGGTGGCCGCTGTGCTGTGCTGGATGGCACCTGATGCGTTGCTGTTCGGCGGTTTGCTCAAAACCAGCCTGTTCACCCGCTATGCGGATAGCCTCGTCTACCTCGCCGCCATCGCGGCGCTCATCCTCTCGGTGGATTATAACAAGCGCGAGAAGATCGCCCGGTTCGAGTACCCGATTTTGGTGCTGTTCGCGGTGATCGGCATGATCGTGATGATCTCCGCCGCCGATATGATGTCGCTCTATATTGGGTTCGAGCTGCAATCACTCGCCCTTTACATTTGTGCCGCCATGGCGCGGGATTCCGTGCGCTCCACCGAAGCGGGTTTGAAATATTTCGTGCTCGGCGCGTTGGCGTCCGGCTTACTGCTCTATGGCATCTCGCTGGTTTACGGTTTCGCAGGCACCACGAATTTCGCGGCCCTTGGCGACGTGTTCCGCGCCGGTGCGGGCACCGGCACCATCGTCGGTGTGGTGTTTGTGCTCACCGGGCTGGCGTTCAAAATCTCGGCCGCACCGTTTCATATGTGGGCACCAGATGTGTATGAAGGTTCGCCCAGCTCCGTCACCGCCTTGTTTGCCACGGCCCCCAAAGCCGCCGCCCTGGCGCTGTTTCTCTCGGTTATGGCCGGGCCATTCGCCCACCTCACCGGCCAGTGGGAAATGCTGATCCAGATTGTCGCGGTGCTCTCCATGGCCATCGGCGCGCTGGCAGCCATCGGGCAGAGCAACATCAAACGTCTGCTGGCATATTCCTCCATCGGTCATATGGGCTACGCGCTGATGGGTCTGGTAACCGGCACGGCGGGCGGTATTCAGGCCAGCCTGGTTTACATAGCGATTTATGTGGTGATGTCCTTTGGCGCATTCGCCTGCGTTATCGCCATGCGCCGCAACGGCCAAGCGGTTGAGAAAATCAGCGACCTTGCCGGGCTTGCCGCCGAGCATCCTGGTTTTGCCTTCGCTTTCGCGGTGTTCATGTGGTCCATGGCGGGCATTCCGCCGCTAGCGGGCTTCTTCGCCAAACTTTACGTGTTCTACACCGCCTTCAACGCGGGTTACGACACATTGGTCATCATCGGTATCATCGCAAGCGTCATCAGCGCCTTCTATTATCTGCGCGTCATCAAGGTGATGTATTTCGATAAAGGCCAGCCGGGCTTCGACAAGACCTCTGCCGGTGCAGGCTTCGTGATGGCGGTTGGTGCCTTCGCCACGATCTTTTTTGTGGTCATTCCCGGCCCGCTGATGGCGCTGGCGGGCGAAGCCGCGAAAGCCCTGATGGGTTGAACTGGCGGCTGGAGCTTTATTCTGAGCTGGGGTCGACTTCTGACGAGATCATAAAGCGGGCCAGGGCAGGGGAGCCTGCCGGGCTCGCGGTTCTGGCACGTAAGCAAACACAAGGGCGCGGCTCGCGCGGGCGGGTATGGCGCGCGCCGGAAGGCAATCTCAACCTTTCCATTCTGCTCCGCCCCGCGCGCCCTGCCGCTCAGGCAGGGTTGTTCTCGCTTATCTCCGGCATTGCGGTGGCGGAGGCGCTGGAAGGGTTGGGGGCTGAAAATCTCACCCTCAAATGGCCGAATGATGTGCTGTGCGGCGGTGCCAAGCTCGCTGGAATCCTCATAGACGCAACCCAAGCCGAAACCGGGCTGGAGTGGCTGGCGATCGGCATCGGTATAAACCTTGCCGCCGCACCGGAAATTCCAGACCGCCGCACAATGGCCCTTGCCGCCCAAGGGCTGGATATTTCACCTGAAACCGCCGCCCATGCCATCCTCGCGCGGCTGGAGAGCTGGCTGGAAGCGCCCGGCGCGTTAATCTGCGCGGAATGGCTGAAACGCGGCCATGCCCCAGGCACGCCAATGGAAATCGCCTATGCCGGGCAGCGCCGTACGGGTTTTTTTGCGGGCTTGTCAGAAGCGGGTGAATTGCTGTTGCAGTGCGAAAATCGTATCGAGACCATCAATACCGGCGAAGTCTTGCTGGCGAACGGCTAACCAAGGAGGACGCAATGCTTCTGGTCATCGATGCGGGCAACACGAATATCGTGTTTGCTGTGCATGACGGTGCGGAATGGCGGGGCAAGTGGCGGCTTGCCACCTCCGCCCAGCGCACTTCGGATGAATATGGCGTCTGGCTGGACGTGCTGCTGCGCCGCGCGGGCATCTCTGCCGAGGACATAACCGGAACCGTGATCGGCACCGTGGTGCCCGCCGCACTGTATCATTTGCGCCGCCTCTGCCGGGAATGGTTTCTCACCGAACCGCTGATCGCCAGGGATTCGCTGAGCTGGGGTTTTGAGATAAAAACCGACAACCCCGAAGGCGTGGGCGCTGACCGGTTGCTAAACGCGCTGGCCGCGCATGTGCATTATCAGGGCCCGTTGGTGGTGGTGGATTTCGGCACCGCCACCACCTTCGATGTGGTGGATGAAACCGGCGCTTATATCGGCGGCGCCATCTCTCCTGGTATCAATCTTTCGATTGAGGCGCTGCACCAGGCCGCTGCCCGTCTGCCGCGCATCGGCATTGGCCGGCCGCATGTGGTTATTGGCCGAGACACGGTGCCCGCCATGCAATCGGGCATCTATTGGGGCTATATCGGGCTTATCGAAGGGCTGCTCGCCCGGATCGAGGGCGAGTTTGGTGCCAAATTGAAAGCCATCGCCACTGGCGGGCTGGCCCCGCTTTTTGCCGAGGGCACCAGCAAATTCACCGCCATCGACCCAGACCTGACATTGGAAGGGTTGCGCCTGCTTTCCTCGCGCAATAAGCCACCCTCTTTGCCGCGCGACCGTGCGCGGTTTCTGGAAACTGAATGACAAAATATAGGAGCAGACCCGTTCGTGGCTAAATCCAAAGGCAAAGCCGCCCCCGCCATGGACGAGGCTGAAAGCGGGTTCATTTTCGTACCCCTCGGCGGCACCGGCGAGATCGGGATGAACTTCAACCTCTATGGCTGCGACGGCGCATGGCTGGCCGTGGATTGCGGCATGGGCTTCTCCGGGCCGGACAACCCAGAGACGGAAATTTTGCTGCCAGACCCCGCCTTCATCGCCCAACAGCGGGATGATCTGCTGGGTCTGGTCATTACCCATGCGCATGAGGACCATATTGGCGGCATTGCCCGGCTGTGGCCGCAACTGCGCTGCCCGGTTTACGCCACACCCTTTGCCGCCGCTGTTATTCGCCGCAAATTGCAGGAAGCTGGATTGCAGCGCGATGTGAAGCTGCATGTGCTGCCGCCGGGAAGCGCTTTTGCGCTGGGCCCGTTCAGCCTGCGCTATATCCGCATGACGCATTCCACGCCGGAAGCGCAGGCGCTCGCCATCACCACAAGCTACGGCACTGTGCTG
Source organism: Rhodospirillales bacterium (assembly GCA_028866445.1). GTDB lineage: Bacteria > Pseudomonadota > Alphaproteobacteria > Acetobacterales > Acetobacteraceae > Acidocella. The sequence goes on from JAGWIE010000051.1 coordinate 6,561, forward strand.
CATACCGGGGATTGGAAGTTCGATGCCTCGCCGGTAGTGGGCGATGTATCAGACGAAGCCGCGTTGAAGGCACTGGGCGATGCAGGTGTGCTGGCACTGGTTTCTGATTCCACCAACGCCATGGTGGAAGGGTTCTCAGGCTCAGAGCTGGATGTGAAAAAAAGCTTCGAGGCATTGCTGCCCGAGCTTTCCGGCCGGGTGGCGGTTACCTGCTTTGCCTCCAACGTGGCGCGGGTGGCCAGCATCATCTCGGCGGCTGAAATCGCCGGCCGGCATATCGCGCTGGTGGGCCGCAGCCTGAACAATTACATCACCGCGGCGCAGGAAGCGGGTTACCTCAAAGACGTGCCGGATTTTGTGCCGGAAGAGGAAATCGGCGCGATCCCTGATGACAATATCCTGCTGCTGGTTACCGGTAGCCAGGGTGAGCCGCGCTCAGCCATGGCGCGCATCGCGGCGGATACGCACCGCTATGCCGTGCTAGGGCAGGGGGATAAGGCGATTTTTTCCTCTCGCACCATTCCCGGCAATGAGCGTGCGGTGTTCGCGGTGCAAGACCGGCTCTCCCGGCGCGGGGTGGAGGTGATTGTGGATGGGGACGAGCAGGTGCATGTCTCTGGCCATCCGGCGCGGGAGGAACTGCGCAAGCTCTATAAGCTCGTGCGGCCAAAATACGTAATCCCCACCCATGGCGAGTGGCGGCATCTTTCCACCCAGGCAGCTTTGGCGCAGGAATGCGGCATTAATACCCTGCTGGTGGAAGACGGCGACGTGGTGCTGTTTGGCGGCAATGGCCCCGCCGTGGTGGATTCAGTGCCCACAGGCCGCCTGGCGGTGGATGGTGCCAAGGTGGTGCCGCTTAAAAACGGCGTACTTTCCGCCCGCAAGCGTATGTTGTTCAACGGCGTTGTCGTTGGCAGCTTCGCCATCGACTCCAAAGGCAGGCTGCAAGGCACGCCAAGGCTTTCCGCCCCAGGCCTGCTGGACGAGTTGGAAGCCAAGCAGCGCCTGGCCTTTGAGCGGGAATTTCAGGATGTGCTGGAGGATCTGGCCCCAGCTCTGCGCCAGGATGAAGCGGCCTTCACCGATGCGGCCAGGGCAGCTTTGCGCCGCATTGTCGGCAAGCCTCTGGGCAAACGCCCGCTGGTGGACGTGCATATTCTCCGGGTATGATTAAAAATGATGCTAAAAGCAAGATATAAGCAAATTTCGGCTATAATTTAGTCGTTTCTTGCTTGAAAGCCTCAAATTCATCCACTGTGCCCTGCATTTTTTCTGGACGAACCGCCATGCTGCATCGCATTATATTTATGGGATGAGGGTTTGATCTTCATCCCGCCGTGTGACTGGCGTTTCCTCCCTGAACTTGGCCCGCCACCCCATTTGGGCTGGCGGGCTTCTTTCTTTCAGCGTCTTTTCCTGCGTATGAGGGTTACCGCTGCTTCTATCTGCGGCGGGATTGATCTAGAGCAGGGATGCCGATGAG
>JAGWIE010000052.1 GCA_028866445.1 Rhodospirillales bacterium
GTGCCAGAATGGCGCAGTTCATCACCACGAACGGCCCTTCGGCGCGGCGGGATTTGGCGTGGATCATCCGCGCCACAACCTCCTTGCCCGCCCCTGGCGGCCCCGAGATGAGCACGCGCGAGCCAGTGGGGGCGACTTTCTCCACGGTGCTGCGCAAAGAGGCGATGCCATGGCCCTCGCCGGTGAGGTTGCTGTCGCCGCCCACCCGCAGGCGCAGTTCGGCGTTTTCACGTTCCAGCTTGGCGGCTTCGAGGGCGCGCTTGACCACCAGCAGCAGCCGGTCTGAGTTAAAGGGCTTTTCGATGAAGTCGTAGGCACCGCGTTGAATGGCGGCAACTGCGGTTTCTATGGTGCCATGGCCGGAGACCATGATGACCGGCACGCGCGGCACTTCCTGGTGCAGCACGTCCAGAATGCCGATCCCGTCCAGCTTGGAGCCTTGCAGCCAGACATCCAGCAGCACGAGGGAGGGGCGGCGGGCGCGGTAGGCCGCCAGCGCCTCATCAGAACTGCCGGCGCTGCGGGCCTCATACCCCTCATCCTTGAGAATCGCTTCGACCAGCAGCCGGATATCCGGCTCGTCATCCACGATCAAAATCTCGGTCATCGGGTAGGCAACTCCTTGGTTTCCTCCAGCATCGCGGTCTCTGGCAGGGCTGGCAAAATTAACGACACTTCCGCCCCGGTTCCGCCCGGCGCGGTGTTCAGCTCCAGACGCCCGCCATGGTCCTCCATGATCTTGGCGACAATGGCAAGCCCAAGCCCGGTTCCTTTTACTTTATGGGTTACATAGGGCTCTGTTAAGCGGTCGCGTCCGGTTTCCGGCAGGCCAATGCCGTCATCAGTCACGCTAAGCACCGCCATCTCACCTTGCCTGTAAAGGCGCAAGCTGACATGGCGGGCACCTTCGCGCATTTCCACCGCATCGGCGGCGTTTTGCAGCAGGTTGGTCAGCGCCTGGCCGATCAGCCGGCGGTCGCACCGGGCGCGTAAGGGTTCGTCGATCTCCACGCTCCACTCGATTTCCCGCTTGGCCACGCGTTGCAGCACCATGGCCTCGCGGGCCAGCCGCTCCAGGCTTTCCGGGCGCATTACCGGCTGGGGCATACGCGCGAAGGACGAAAATTCATCCACCATCCGGCCGATATCGCCTACATGGCGCACGATGGTCTCGGCGCATTGGGTGAAGCTCTCGGGGTCGGAGGTAATTTCCTTGGCGAAGCGCCGTTTCAGCCGCTCAGCGGAAAGCTGAATGGGGGTGAGCGGGTTTTTGATCTCATGCGCGATGCGCCGCGCCACATCCGCCCAGGCGGCTTTGCGCTGGGCAGACATCAACTCGGTCACATTGTCGAACGTCACGATAAACCCATCCGCCACGCCTTCTTTCATCTCGGCACCGATCCGCACCAGCAGAACGCGCTTGGCGACACCTAAGCCGTGTTCAATCTGCGCCGTGGCGGGGCGTTCGGGGGTGGCCATCACGCTGTTCATCAGCGTGGAGAATTCTGGCACGACATCGGCTAAATTTTGGCCAATCCGGGGCAGGAGGTCGAGTTGAAGCAGCTCTGAGGCAGCGCGGTTGGGTAATTCGATACGCCCCTGCGCATCCAGCCCGATAACACCGGCGGAAACGCCCGCCAGCACCGTCTCGGTAAATCGCCGCCGCTCGTCCAACTGGTTGTTCACGTCCAGCAGCTCGCCCCGCTGTGCTGCAAGCTGGGCGGTCATGCGGTTGAAGGCGCGCGAAAGCCCTTCCATCTCGTCCCCCGTGGCGCGCTCAGGCACCTGTACGTCGAGGTCGCCCTGCCGTACGGATTCAGCGGCGCGGATGAGATGCCCCAACGGCTTGGCGATCTGGTTGGCGATGACGAGACCGAAACCGACCAGGGCCGAGAGCACCAGCAGTGTCAGCACCGCGATGATAAGCGCGAAGGATACCTCTAGCTGCGAGCGGTTTTTGGCGAGGCGCTGATATTCCGCCACCGCCTGGGTCGTTTTGCTTACATGGTCCAGAATCGCCGGGTCGATCGGCTTTTCCACCATCAGCATCAAGGGCGGCGTGATGTCGAGCTTGATGACCGCCTGTTCAACCGTGCTGCCATGCGGGCTTATCACCGGCACCTCGCCGCTATTGGCCTGGGCGATGGCGTTATGGTCCGGGATGCTGGCCGCCATGCCCGCGAACAGCCCGGCGGAGGCGATGATTTGCCCGGTGAGCGGGTCGAAGATCACCGCCTGGGTGAGACCGCGTGTGGAGGTCTGGCCGACAAGATAGGAGGCGAATTCGTTGGGATCGCCAAAGAATACCGAACCGGCCTGGGAGAGGTCGTTTGCCATCGCCAGGGCATCGAGCCGGATGTCGTTCTCGTGCTCGCTAAGGTAGCCCTGCGCCACCTGGGCGCTTTCAGCCAGGGCGGTTTGCACGCGGTTGTTGAACCAAGCCTGGATGCCGAAATTGAAAAAGACAATGGCGAATATGGCCACCAGCACGGCGGGCACCGCCGCCACCCCGCCGAACAGCAGCACCAGCCGCACATGCAGCCTGGCCCCGGCGGCACCCCGCCTGTGTTCCAGCATCACGCGCGTAACCCGCCCGGCCAGCACCAGAATAAGCAGCAGCAGCGCGGCGAAATCAGCGAATATAAGCCCCACGGCACCGCCGGAATGCATGGGCATACGCACCCGCCCGGCCAGCAGGGCGAAGGTGAGAATGCCCAGCGCCAGCGCGAAGGAAGCGACAAACAATGTGGCGACACGGCCCAGCATCATGTCCGCCACCCAGGCAAGCTTAGAGCGTGCCTGCGGTTTTTCCACTGGTAGCAGGTTTTCGCTCATCCCACCCGGCGCTGCACGAAATTAACCAACACGGCGCTGCACGCCGATGCCGTGCTCCCGTATCTTCTTGCGCAAGGTGTTGCGGTTGAGCCCCAGAAGTGCGGCGGCGCGGATTTGGTTACCCCTGGTTTCGGCGAGGGTCATGCGGATGAGCGGGCGTTCCAGCTCGGCCAAGGCGCGCTCATAAAGCACACCGTCCTCACCAGATTCGCGCAGAGACGCGAGCAGCCGGGCGATATGGCGCTCCACCACGCTGGCCATGTCATCGCTCTCCTCGCCGGAGGTCGTGGTGCGGGTGTCTTCAACCTGGGTATAATCGGCCAGTTCCTGGGCGATTATCTCCTCGGTGATGACCGGCTGTGGCACCAGGGCAGCAAGGCGGCGGATCACGTTTTCCAGCTCGCGCACATTGCCCGGCCAGCGATACGCCGAAAGCAGCGCCATCGCGGCGGGGTCGATGGATTTCGCTGGCAACCCCTCAGCCTGAGCTTTGTTCAGGAAATGCTGCGCCAGCACGGGGATATCATCCGGGCGTTCGCGCAAGGGCGGCAGCCGGATGGGCACCACGTTGAGCCGGTAGAATAGATCCTCGCGGAACTGGCCGGAGCGGATGAGCGACCGCAGATCACGGTGGGTTGCTGCCACAATACGCGCATTGGCGCGGATGGGCTGGCGGCCGCCGACGGTGGTGAACTCACCCTCCTGCAGCACGCGCAGCAGGCGGGTTTGGGCTTCCGGCGGCATATCGCCGATTTCATCCAGAAACAGCGTGCCGCTCGCCGCTTGCTCAAACCGCCCGATATGGCGGTTGGTGGCCCCGGTGAAGGCCCCGCGCTCATGCCCGAACAGCTCGCTCTCAATCAGTTCGCGCGGGATGGCGGCCATGTTGATGGCAACAAACGGACCTTGCCGGCGGCGCCCATAATCGTGCAGCGCCCTGGCCACGAGCTCTTTGCCAGCACCTGATTCACCGTTGATCATCACGGTGAGGTCCGTGGTCGTGAGGCGGGCGATGATACGGTAGATTTCCTGCATGGCCGGGCTGCGGCCGATCAGCGGCATTTGGTCGTCAGCGGACGCTTTCGGCGCTTCGGCCTGCGCCGCCAGGGCCATGGGCTGTTTCAGTGCCCGGTCCACCACCGCCAACAAATCGCCTAAATCGAACGGTTTGGGCAGATACTCAAACGCCCCGCGTTGCGTTGCCTGCACGGCGGTGGTGAGCGTGCTTTGCGCGCTCATCACAATAACCGGCAATTCCGGGCGGATGCGGCGGATACGGGGGATAAGGTCCAGCCCGTTTTCATCCGGCATGATAACATCCGTGATGGCAACATCGCCCTCGCCATCCTCTACCCAGCGCCAGAGCGTTGCTGCGGAGGCGGTGGCGCGCACCTGATACCCCGCCCGCCCCAGCGCCTGGGTGAGCACGGTGCGGATCGAACGGTCGTCATCGGCAACAAGAACTGTGGGAAGCGTCATCTCTTAATTCACGCCTTCTTCGGGGTCTTCATAAACAGGCAGGTGGATGCGGAATTCCGTGCGGCCGGGGCGGGTATCCACATCAATTAGGCCGCCGTGGTCGGCAATGATTTTCGCCACCAACGCCAGTCCCAACCCGGAGCCCGCGGCCTTGGTGGAAACAAACGGCTCGAACAGATGCCGGCGGATATCCTCGGGGATGCCCGGCCCGTTATCCCTCACCGCGACGAAAAGCGGCAGGTTGGGGCGCGAGCGGCCCGTGGAAGCTGAAAGCCGCACGCCATGCTGAAAGCCGGTGGTGAGGTGAATTTCACCATCTTGCCGATCGCCGCCGGAGATTGCCTCGGCGGCGTTTTTCACCAGGTTCAAAAGCACCTGGATAAGCTGGTCCCGGTCTCCCAGCACATGCGGCAGAGAGGGGTCGTAGGTTTCCACAAATTTCACTTGTGCGGCGAAACCGGAGCTGGCGAGCTTGCGCACATGTTCCAGCACGCGGTGAATATTCACCGATTGGCGCTCAAGATTCTTCTCGCCGAAGGTTTCCATGCGTTCCACCATGGCGCGGATGCGGTCAGCTTCGTCACGGATGAGAACGGCGAGTTCCTTGTCCTGCGAGGCGGCGTTGAGTTCCAGAAGCTGTGCTGCACCGCGAATGCCAGAAAGTGGGTTTTTCACTTCATGCGCCAGAATCGCCGCCATGCCGGTGATGGAGCGCGCGGCGTTGCGGGCGGACATCTGTTGGTCCAGCGCCTTGGCGGCGGATTCGTCCTGGAAGGTGAGCAGCACATAGCCGGGCTGGTCCATTGGGCTGGCTAGAACGGTGCAGCCACGCCGCGCCATGCGCGGGCCTTCCAGCACCAAATCGTGCTCGGCAATGCTAACCCCGGCGCTGCGGGCGCGTTCCATCATTAGAAACACGGGGTGGTCCACCGGCAGTAATTCACCGAGATTGGAGTGCTGGAGAATGTTTTTGGAGGCGCCGAAAAATTCTTCCGCGGCATAATTTACATCGGAGATGACATCCTGCTCATCTACCACCACCACGGCGATGGGCAGGCTTTCCAGAATTTGCGCGGGGTCCAGCCGGGTGCGTTTTTCGTGCGGCCCGCGGCGAACAATTTTGAAAGCTTTTTTAAATCCGCTCATGCTGCCAGCGCCACTTCATCTTGCCGGATAAAACCCTGTTCGATCAGCGGGTCGTAGAATTGATGGATCAGCGCCTCCACGGCCTCGCCTGAATCCAGCCGGTTCATCTGGGCGCGGAACCCGGCGGAGCTGTGCAGCCCTTGGCTGTACCACGCTACATGCTTGCGCCCCAGCCGCGTACCTGCCTGCTCGCCGAAATGCGCGCGGATGGCGCGGTAATGGCACAGCAAAATCTCTTTTTGCGCGGCAAGTGAAGGCGGGGCCGTAAGGCTGCCGGTGGTGAGGTAATCGATCACCTGCTGCAAAAACCAGGGGCGGCCATAAGCCCCGCGCCCGATCATCACGCCATCAGCGCGCGAGCGGCGCAGGGCCTTCGCGGCTTTATGTTCGCTGGTGATGTCGCCATTGGCGATCACCGGCAAAGCGGTGGCGGCTTTCACCTCGGCGATGAAATCCCAGTTCGCGACACCTTCGTAGAATTGCTGACGGGTGCGGCCGTGTACGGTGAGCATGGCAATGCCCGCCTGCTCGGCAATGCGCGCCAGATTGGGGGCGTTCAGGCTGTTATGGTCCCAGCCCATGCGCATTTTCAGCGTCACCGGCACATCCACCGCGCGCACGGTGGCTTCCAGAATCCGCCCGGCCAGCGCCTCGTCGCGCATCAGCGAGGAGCCCGCCAATTGCCCAATGGCCACTTTTTTAACCGGGCAGCCGAAATTAATATCAATGAGGTCGGCCCCAAGCCCCACCGCGATTTTCGCGGCCTCGGCCATTGCCTCCGGGTCGCAGCCGGCAAGCTGCACGGAATTTGGGCCACCGGCGGAAACCACCTCGGCCATGCGCAAAGTGTTGCGGTTCTCCCGCACCATTGCCCAGCTCGCGATCATTTCCGAAACCACAAGCCCCGCCCCTTGCGCTTTCACCAGGGCGCGGAAAGGCAGGTCGGTCACGCCCGAAAGCGGCGCGAGGATAACCGGGTGCGCCAGCCGGACCTGCCGGGGGCCCTGGCCGATCGTCAACGGTTGGATCATGGGGAAAGTGCTGTTGCTCATGATTTGGGCAAATTAGTTGCCAATGCCCCGGCGCGCAATGAGGGTTATTGACGATAATGCCGCCATACGTGCATTCCGGCGTGGTAATTTGAGGAGAAGACGCATGATCCCGCGCATCGGCACCGGTTTTGACGTTCACGCCATGGCCGAAAACCGCGACATGATTATCTGTGGGGTGAAAATTCCGCATGAAAAGGGCTTGGCTGGGCATTCAGATGCCGATGTTGGCATTCACGCGCTATGCGACGCGATTTATGGCGCGCTGGCTGAGGGCGATATTGGCCGGCATTTTCCGCCCAGCGAGGATACCTGGAAAGACGCTGACAGCGCACGGTTTTTGCGCCACGCGGCGGAGCGGATCGCGGCACGGGGCGGGCGGCTTGCCAATGCAGATGTGACAATCATCTGTGAGCGCCCGAAAATCGGCCCGCATGCCCAGGCGATGCGGGAGCAGCTGGCAGCGCTGATGGCGGTTTCTGTCGACCTGGTTTCCGTAAAGGCCACTACCACCGAGCAACTGGGCTTTACCGGGCGTGGCGAGGGCATAGCGGCGCAGGCGGCAGTGATTGTGCTGGTGCCGGAAGCTGAGGCGGCCTGAAGCATCGTGCAGTTTGGGCAAAAGCCCCGCGCGCGGGGTTTTGGCGGGATGTAAAACACTTCATTCCGCCAGCTTTTCAGCATTGCTGCGCTGCGATAATCCTTGTTTCGCCGTTCAAACAGCTCAGATATATAATTGTCCCATAGGATGAGTTTTCTCTCCTATTTTCTTGGACGTTTCCTCCCTAAACTTGGCGGTGCATTGGCACCGCCTTTTTTTTGCGCGTAAATGTTTAGCGCGCCAGGCGCAAAGTGGCCCGCAACAGGGCGCCCCAGCTAACGGGGTCAAAAAACCAAGCTTTATCAGGCGGTGCCCCCTGGGCCAGATAGCCATGGAAAAGCCCTTGGTCGAGCGGTTCGACCTGGCCGTTGCGTCGCGAGTTTGGCTGTATCACCAGTAATTTGTTAAGGCCGAACCGGTTGAGGGCAGCGTGCAAGGTGGCACTTTCAGACCATTTTACCGGTGTGGGGCTTCTGTAAACCCAGATGCGTCCGCCCTCGGTAAGCTGGCGGCGCATCTTGCTGGTGAGGTAAGCGTGCTTTGAGGCTTCCTCGGCATGGATGGCGTCTTGCTCCGCCGCTGGGGTGGGCAGGGTGGTGCCGTTCTCATGCCGGGCAGCCAGGCTGGAATGAAAGGCGATTTGATACTGCACGTCTTTCATCAAAGCCCCGCCCAGAATGGGCTCCAGGGCATCGCGCGCGAACAAACCCGCGAAATTCTGGTTCAGCAGCTTCACCAGGCTTTGAATGCCGCCTTCCACCAATGCCCAGGAGAGCAGATTGCCCTCCCCGAATTCATTGCCGTGCTGCACGAAGGCGAATTCACAATTCTGACCCAGGCTTTCAAACGCCCGCACCTCTTCGCGCAATGGCGCGCCAAGGCTGGCGAAATAC
>JAGWIE010000376.1 GCA_028866445.1 Rhodospirillales bacterium
TGGCCGTGCGCGCTGCCCGGCGCGTGGAGGCGCGGCGCGTGGTGGAAAGCCTGGCTGGCCGGGCGTTGATGATAAGCGCTGACCGGCTGGATTATACCAAGGGCCTGCCTGCGAGGTTCGATGCCTATGGCCGGTTTCTCTCGCGTTTTCCCGAGCAGCTAAGGCGGATCAGCTTTCTGCAGGTGGCTGCTCCTTCGCGTGAGGAGGTGGACCAGTATAAGGCTCTGCGCGACGAGCTGGACTACAAGGCGGGCGCCATCAATGGCGAGTATTCGGATTTCGACTGGGTGCCGTTGCGGTATATGACCCGTGCCGCCGGGCGAGGGCTGCTGGCTGGGCTGTTTCGTATCTCGCGCATAGGGCTGGTGACGCCGCTGCGAGACGGCATGAACCTCGTTGCCATGGAGTATGTCGCAGCACAGGACCCTTTAAACCCTGGCGTGCTGATTCTTTCGCGCTTTGCAGGCGCTGCCACATTGCTGCCCGAAGCGTTGCTGGTGAACCCTTATGATGTTGACCAGATGGCTGAGGCGATTAACACCGCCATGCTGATGACGCTGGAGGAACGGCAGGCGCGGCACGTGGCATTGCTGGAACGGGTTCGCACGCATGATGCCACCGCCTATAGCCGGAGCTTTGTGGCGGTGCTCAGCCAGGGTTAATGCGGAGCATTTTTATCGCTGGCGTTCCGTGGTGACTGTGATATGGGCACGGCCATGCCCAGCGATACCGCAGCCGCACAGGCAAAGAGGCCCGTTTTTGAGGTGTTGCGGATTTTTCTCCGCCTGGGGCTCACCAGCTTTGGTGGGCCGGTGGCGCATATCGGCTATTTCCGCCGGGAGTTCGTACTCCGCCGGAAATGGTTGAGCGAAGAGGCGTATTCAGACCTTGTTGGATTGTGCCAGTTTTTGCCAGGCCCGGCCAGCAGCCAGGTTGGCTTTTCCATAGGGTTGATGCGAGCTGGGTTTGCTGGCGCGCTTGCCGCCTGGGCCGGGTTCACCCTGCCTTCGGCTGTGCTGATGGTGCTGTTTGGCTTTTGGGCGGGAGCGCTCACCGGCTCGGCTGGGCAGGGGCTGCTGCATGGGCTGAAGCTGGTGGCGGTTGCGGTTGTGGCGCAGGCGGTTTGGGGCATGGCACGCAGCTTGTGCCCGGATAAGCCCCGCGCGGGTATTGCCACAGCAGCGGCTCTGATAATTTTGTTCAGCGGCACGCCTGTTGCGCAAATTGCGGTTATCGCGCTGGGCGCATTGGCGGGGTTGTGGCTCTGCCGCGCCGCGCCCATTGCGGCAGGCAGTCATGTTGCTTTTCCCGTCTCGCGGAGGGTGGGCGGGCTGGCGCTGGCGGTGTTCTTTTTGTTGCTGTTTGGCGGGCCGGTGTTGCACGCCGCCACAGGCAGCGCCGCTCTTGCTCTGTTTGATGCGTTTTACCGCTCTGGCGCGTTGGTATTCGGCGGCGGCCATGTGGTGCTGCCATTGCTGCGCGGCGCGTTTGTTACCCCTGGCTGGGTGAGCAATAACAGCTTTCTCGCCGGGTACGGACTGGC
>JAGWIE010000377.1 GCA_028866445.1 Rhodospirillales bacterium
GGCAATCATATTTTAGCTCCCTGAATTTTGGGCTGCCAGGAGGGAAGTTTCGCCTCGTAGCTGTCAATGGCGGCTGCGTGTTCCAGTGTCAGGCCAATATCGTCCAGCCCGTTCAGCAGGCAATGCTTGCGGAAAGCGTCAACCTGGAAGGCAATTTCCTCACCGTTCGGGCGGATCACCACTTGCCGGGCAAGGTCCACAGTCAGACGCGCATTGCCTCCCATCGCCGCATCCTCACGCAATTTGGCGCAAATCTCTTCCGGCAGGGCAATCGGCAGCAACCCGTTCTTAAAGCTGTTATTGAAGAAGATATCCGCGAAGCTGGGCGCGATGATGCAGCGAATCCCAAAATCCTTCAGCGCCCAGGGAGCGTGCTCGCGCGATGATCCGCAGCCGAAATTATCGCCCGCCACCAGAATTTCCGCCTGGCGATAAGGCTCCTGGTTCAGCACGAAATCCGGCTTCTCGGAGCCATCCGCATTATAACGCATATCGGCAAAGGCGCTTTTGCCGAGGCCGGTGCGTTTGATGGTCTTTAAAAACCGTGCCGGAATAATCTTGTCCGTATCGATGTTGTCGATGTTCAACGGTGCCGTAATGGCGGTGAGGGTGGTGAATTTATCCATTACACCAGCTCCCGCACATCAGTGATCTTGCCGGTAATCGCGGCGGCGGCGGCCATGGCGGGGGAAAGCAGATGGGTGCGCCCACCCGGCCCCTGCCGGCCTTCGAAATTACGGTTGGAGGTAGAGGCGCAACGCTGCCCAGGTGTCAGCTTGTCCGGGTTCATGCCTAAGCACATGGAGCACCCTGCCTCGCGCCATTCAAACCCGGCATCGGTGAATATCTTTGCCAGACCTTCATCCTCGGCTTGGCGTTTCACCAAGCCCGAGCCCGGCACCACCAAAACCCGCACGCCCGGCGCCACATGGCGGCCCTTGGCCACGGCGGCGGCGGCGCGCATGTCCTCAATGCGAGAATTGGTGCAGGAGCCGATGAACACCACGTCCACCTTGGTGCCCGCAATCTTCTGCCCGGCTTCCAGCCCCATATAGCTCAGCATCCGCTCCATCTGGGCGCGCTTGGCTTCATCCGGTTCATCCGCCGGGTTGGGAATGCTGCCGGTAATGGGGATCACGGTCTCCGGGCTGGTGCCCCAGGTCACCTGCGGAATAATATCCTCGGCCCGCAGCTCCACCATTTTGTCGTAATGCGCGCCCGCGTCGCTCGGCAGGGTTTTCCAATAGGCCACCGCGGCGTCGAAATCCGCTCCCTTCGGCGCGAAGGGGCGGCCCTTGATGTATTCAAACGTCACCTCATCCGGTGCCACCAGCCCCGCGCGCGCGCCGCCCTCAATGCTCATGTTGCACATGGAAAGCCGCCCGGCCATGTCCAGCGCGCTGATCGCTTCGCCCGCGAACTCCATCACATACCCCGTGCCGCCGCCGGTGCCGATCTTGCCGATCACCGCCAGCATGATGTCCTTGCCCGAGCAGCCTTCCGGCAGCTTGCCATCCACGCGCACCAGCATGTTCTTCGCCG
>JAGWIE010000378.1 GCA_028866445.1 Rhodospirillales bacterium
AGGGTTGTTGGCCCCCAGACTGGCCCCGTGTAGGTGGTGTTCCCCTGCCGCGCGCGGCCCCCTCCGATGGTTTTCCAGCATTGCTTAGCAATGCTGGAACCTTGACCATCTTCGCCCCACCACCCCCGCGCGCAGCAGGATTGCCGACCATGTGCTGGCCTTCTGTAGCCATGGTTCTTAAATACCGTTTATAAAAGGGGGATAGAAACGCCCTCTGGAGAGCGCATGGATACGATCACCCCAGCCGGCACCCCAGCCGGAATAAATGACGGCTGGACCCCGCAGAGCTGGCGCACACGCCCCATCCGCCAGGTGCCGAGCTACCCCAACCCGGAGAGGTTGGCCGCCATGGAAGCGCGGCTGGCGAAATTTCCGCCGCTGGTGTTTGCCGGAGAAGCGCGGAACCTGAAGGCGCAGCTTGCCCGCGCCGCCAAGGGCCAGGCCTTTGTGCTGCAAGGGGGCGATTGCGCCGAGAGCTTTGGGGATTTCACCGCCAACATCATCCGCGACACCTTCCGCGTGCTGCTGCAGATGGCGGTGGTGCTGACCTTCGGCGGTGCCATGCCGGTGGTGAAGCTGGGCCGCATGGCCGGGCAGTTCGCCAAGCCACGCTCGTCGGACACTGAGACAATCGGCGGTGAGACCCTGCCTTCCTATCGGGGCGATATCATCAACGGGCCGGATTTCTCCGCCGAGGCGCGGATACCGGATCCAAGCCGGATGGAGTTCGGCTATTTCCAGTCCGCCGGCACGCTAAACCTGCTGCGCGCCTTTTCCTCTGGCGGGTATGCCGATTTGCACGAGGTGCACCGCTGGAATTTGGATTTTGTACAATCCTCCCCGCTGGCGGCAAAATACCAGGACCTCGCCACGCGCATCGACGAGACTCTGCGCTTCATGGCCGCGTGCGGGCTGGGCAGCGATGCCACGCCGCAGATTCGCGAGACGGATTTCTACACCAGCCATGAGGCGCTGCTGCTGCCTTATGAGCAGGCGTTAACACGGGTGGATTCCACCACCGGCGACCATTATGCCTGCTCGGCGCATTTTTTGTGGATTGGTGACCGCACCCGCCAGCTCGACGGCGCGCATGTTGAATTCATGCGCGGCATTAAAAACCCGATCGGCATGAAAGTGGGCCCGAGCATGGAGGCGGATGACCTGCTGCGGATTATGGATGTGCTGGACCCGCATAACGAGCCGGGGCGCTTAACGCTGATTACCCGCATGGGGGCGGGCAAGGTGGCGGACATGCTGCCGCCCTTGCTGCGCGCCGTGAAGGCCGCCGGGCGCAACCCGGTCTGGCTGAGCGATGCAATGCATGGCAACGGCATCACCACCGCCGCCAAGATCAAAACCCGGCGCTTCGACGATATCGTGGCCGAGCTGCGCGGGTTTTTCGACGCACATGAGGCCGAAGGCACCATCGCGGGCGGCGCGCATCTGGAGATGACCGGGCAGGACGTGACCGAGTGCATCGGCGGTGCGCGCGGGCTTTCGGAAGAAGGGCTGGGTACGCGCTACGAGACCTTCTG
>JAGWIE010000053.1 GCA_028866445.1 Rhodospirillales bacterium
TGCTCCATGGGCAACCCGCACGCCACCTTCTTCATCGATGACTTCACGCATCTGAATATCGAAACCATCGGCCCGATGCTGGAAAAAAACCGCCTCTTCCCTGAGCGCGCCAATATCGGCTTCGCGCGGATCGACAGCCGATCCCGCATCCGCCAACGGGTGTGGGAACGCGGGGCGGGGCTGACACTCGCTTGTGGCTCTGGCGCTTGCGCCACGCTGGTTAACGCGCATCGCCGTGGCCTTACTGGCCGCAAGGCGGTGGTGGAGATGGATGGCGGGGAGGTGCTGATCACCTGGGCCGAGAATGGCCATGTGTTGATGCGCGGCCCGGCGCTTACGGCCTTTACCGGCGAAATTCCCGAGATTCTATAAAATGGCCACATCCTTCTTTGGCCGGCTTAAAGCCGGGCTTTCGCGTTCCGCGGCCAAACTCACCGGCGGCATCACCGCCGTGTTCATCAAGCGCAAGCTGGATGATGAGGCGCTGGAGGAGCTGGAGGAGCAGCTTATCGCGGCGGATCTCGGCCCTGCTGTGGCCGCGCGTATCATCAAGGGCTTTCGCTCCACCCGCTTTGGTAAGGAAGTGACGGATGAGGAAATCCGTGAAACCCTGGCGGCGGAAATCTCGGAAGTGCTGGCCCCGGTGGCCAAACCGCTGGAGCTGGACCCCGCACACAAGCCCTATGTGATTTTAATGGTCGGCGTTAACGGCGCTGGCAAAACCACCACCATCGGCAAGCTGGCTTCGCTTTACCGGGAAGCGGGCTTAACGCCCATGCTGGCAGCGGGGGATACCTTCCGCGCGGCGGCTGTGGAGCAGTTGCAGGTTTGGGGGCAGCGCGCGGGGTGCGAGGTTGTTACCGCCCCCGCAAACACAGACCCTGCCAGCCTCGCGCATGACGCGCTGAGCCGCGCACAGAAAACCGGGGCGGATGTGCTGCTGATAGACACCGCCGGGCGGCTGCACAACAAAACCGCTTTGATGGAGGAGCTGCGGAAAATCATCCGCGTGATCCGCAAGCTGGACCCCACCGCGCCTCACGCCACGTTGCTGACGCTGGATGCCACCACCGGCCAGAACGCGGTGACGCAGGTGGGCATTTTTAAAGAGATGGTGGATTTATCAGGATTGATCGTGACCAAGCTGGACGGTTCCGCGCGCGGCGGCATTGTGGTAGCACTTGCGGAGAAATTTTCGTTGCCGATTCATGCCGTGGGCACGGGTGAACAAATCGCCGACCTCCGCCCCTTCGACGCCACGGAGTTTGCAAGGGCGCTGGTGGGGGGATAGGGCGTGGATCGCCGTATCTGATTGCGAAAACTTCGGCAACTTGTTATGTGTCAATGCGTATCAAAACCATACGCTACTGAATAGAAGTTGGATTGACCACGTTCAAAGAGCTTCAAATTCGGGGAGGTTCGGGCATTGCGGTGTGTTCTATGCTCATTAATTTGCGGACCTAAGCAGGTTGCGGCGATGAGGCGCTGGTTCGAAGTGCCTTGGACACAGCCGAACAATTCAGACGAAATTTTTAGCCAAGAGGCGCATCAGCAGGCCTTGCGAGCGGCTAGTAAATTGTCAAAAATCGACCCTGAAAAAGCCTTTCAAGAATTTTTGAATTTGGCAGAACAGGGTTCTGTTTGGGCGATGGCTAGAGTTGGTTATGCTTTACTTTTTGGCCAAGGAATTCCTTTAAATAAAGCAGAAGGAGAAAAATGGTTATTGCATGCTCAGGAAGTTGGTAATGAGTGGGCAATGTTAATCTTGGCAAATGAATATTTACAGCAAAAGCGCTATACTGATGCAGAGATGCTGTTATCTGCATCGGCGAAAAAAGATTATTCTCCGGCATTGTATCTCCTAGGCAGTACTTATTTCAAAATTGGAGAGAAGGCAAAAGCACGAAAAATGTTAGAACGTGCTGCTGCGCTCGGCCATCACCGAGCAAAAGGAGCTCTGGCTAAAGGTTGTTGTTTAGGACGATTTGGACTTGCTTCCATTCCTGACGGCTTCAGGTTTCTTAATGAGATTTCGGATGAAGTTAAAAAGAATGAAGCAGAGCCGCCGATCCTCTCCTGAGGAGAGTAAAAATCCACGATCTACAACAAACATTCCATATTTAAACCGAAACCATGTCAACCATTTTCTGCGAAAAACGTAAACCAAACGACTTCAATAACTAACACGACGTTATTAATCGAATTTCTAATTCATGTTCCACGTGGAACATTCCAGCGGCAGCCATCGCCTTACCCGCTAACTCAAACTTCGCCCAAAGCCATAGCGGGCAGGGTGGTACCTTCCAGCGCAATAACGGGCCGCACCGCCAGAACATTGCAAACACAAATTGCTGTGGCATTTTGCAGCATCTCGGGGCTGATAGGCGCTTGCCTCACCAGCCCGGCAGCCAACAATTTCGCACGGCGAATGCCCGGCAGCGCGCCATCTGAAACCGGCGGGGTAAGCCAGAGTGCCCCGCTGCGAACTAAGATATTCCCAATGGTCGCCCCCGCCACCCGCCCGGCATGGTTGAGCAAAATGGCTTCTTCCGCCCCCGCATCCCGCGCTTCCAGCCTGGCCAAAATATTCGGCAGATAGTTCAGAGTTTTCACGCGGGAGAGGGGCGATGTTTCATCGCGCGCGATACTGCGGGCAATGATGGCGCGCACGCCTGCTACCGGGGAAGCCGCGAAAGCGGTGGCGAGCACCGTCGCCTCTGGTGCGGCGGGCGGCAACAACCCGCGCGGGGCAGCGCCACGGGTCAGCGTCAGCCGCAGCCCGCCCTCCGCCAGCCCGTTGGCGGCGGCGGTTCGCGCCAAAATTTCCGCCATCCCCGCCGCATCAAACGGCACAGGCAGCCGCAACAACGCCGCCCCCTCCGCCAAGCGCGCGAAATGCGCGGGCACATCCTGCGCCGCGCCGCCTTGCAGGCGCAGCGTTTCAAACAGCCCGTCTCCCAGCGTGAACCCACGATCCGCCACGGAAATGGCGGCCTCTCCCGCCGGAACCAGGGCGCCGTTCAGCCAGAGCATTTCAACCATGGGCGATAAGGGGTGAGAGTTTCAGCATCATCTCATCATACTCCGCTGCCGGGGTGCTGTCCCATGTTATGCCGCCGCCCGCCTGAGCGTACAGAGCCTCCGGTGTGGCCACCAAAGTGCGGATGATGATGGAGCTGTCCATCGCGCCATCAAGGCTTATCCAGGCGATGCTGCCGCAATAAGCGCCGCGCGGGGCATCCTCCAGCTCGTCGATAATCTGCATGGCCCGGTGCTTGGGCGCGCCGGTGATGGAACCGCCGGGGGAGCAGGCGAGCAACAAATCCGCGGCACTCACGCCGGGGCGCAACTGGCCGGTAACAGCCGAGACCAGATGATGCGCCTGGGCGAAGCTCTCCACGCTGAACAGCTCCGGCACCCGCACCGAGCCGGTTTCGCAAAGTTGGCCGATATCGTTGCGGAGCAAATCCGTAATCATCAAATTCTCGGCGCGTTCCTTGGGGTTTTCGCGCAAGGCGGCGGCGGTGGCGGCGTCCTGCCCTGGGTTGGCGTGGCGGGGGGCGGTGCCTTTAATCGGGCGGGTTTCCACATGCCCGCTGGCCTTCAGGCAAAGGAAGCGCTCCGGCGAGGCGCTGCACAGGGCGGTGCCATCGCCGGTGTTTATAAACGCGGCGAACGGGGCAGGGCTGCGGGCGCGCAAGGCGGCATGGCAGGCGGCGGCATTGAAGCCCGGCGGACGGGGGGCGGTGAAACGGGTGGTAAAATTGGCCTGGTAAACATCTCCGGCGGCGATATAGGCACGCAATTGCTCCACTTTTGCCTCATATTCGGCGCGTGGCGTTTCTGCCTGCCAGCCCAACCGGGGCAGGCTTGGCAAGCCAGCGGGTTGGGCAAGTTGTGCGGCCAGAGCGGCAATGCGCGCGGCGGCACGTTCGCCGGGTCTTGCGGCCGCCAGGGCGAAGCAGCGTTTGGTGGCGTGCTCAAACCCCAGAACCAGATCGAACATGCCGAACCAGCCAGGGGCAAGGCCGGGGATGGGCGCGTGGCGCGTGGCTATGCCCGCCAGTTCCAGCCCGGCTTCATAGCCCAGCCAGCCGATGGCACCGCCCTTGAAAGCAAACGGCCAGTCAGCCGGGCAAACATCGTCTTGCGGGCGGACGGTTTTCAGCCAGGCGGGAAGCTCTTTGGCCTGGTTCAGCCGCAGCACCGCCAGGGGGTCCAGCGCGATATAGCTCGTGGTGGCGCGCGGGTCGCCGGTGGCGGCGCTGTCCAAAAACACCAAGGGCGCATGTGCCGCCAGCGCGCGGAACGCCGTGCCGGGCTCACTCCAGCCAAGCTCACGGCACAGCATGGAAAGGGCTTAGGCCGCGCAGCTTTCGAAGCCCCGGCGCAGGGCGGGGCGGTTGAGGTCGCGCCCGATGAACACGATACGGCTTATGCGTTTTTCTTCCGGTTTCCAGGCGGCGAGGTAGTCGCCATCCGCGATCATATGTACGGCCTGGAAGGCGAAGCGCCGCTCTTCACCCGCGTAAGCAAGAATGCCCTTGGTGCGCAGAATGTTCTGGCCCTGAGATTGCAGGATATGGCCGATCCAGGTGTTGAATTTATCGGCGGAGAGCGGCTTTTCGGTGGAGATGGAAATGCTGGTGAGATGCTCGTTATGGGTGTGGCTGTCTTCCTCCAGGAAGTCTGGCACATTGGCGAGCACGCGCTTTAAATCGAACGCGCCCAGGCCAAGCAATTGGTCCGCCGGTACATCGCCTTTGGTGGCGGTTTTAATCTCGGCATAGGGGTTGATGCTCTTGATCTTCGCCTGCACGGCGGCCAGTTCCTCCGGCGTTACGAGGTCGAGCTTGTTCAGCACGATCACATCCGCGAAGGCCACCTGGTCCTGCGCCTCGGGGCTGTCCTCCAGCCGGGCAAGGAAATGCTTGGCGTCCACCACGGTCACAATCGCGTCCAGCCGGGTCTTGGCCTTCACGTCCTCGTCCACAAAAAAGGTCTGCGCCACCGGGGCGGGGTTGGCGAGGCCGGTGGTCTCGACGATGATGCCGTCGA
This sequence comes from Rhodospirillales bacterium, assembly GCA_028866445.1. Classification (GTDB taxonomy): domain Bacteria; phylum Pseudomonadota; class Alphaproteobacteria; order Acetobacterales; family Acetobacteraceae; genus Acidocella. Next base: position 5,059 of record JAGWIE010000053.1, read on the forward strand.
ATTTCTGCGCGCGCTTCATCAGCCCGCTGACGATGCGGATGAGGTCGCCGCGCACCGTGCAGCAGATACAGCCATTATTCATCTCGAACACTTCCTCGTCGGAATCCACCACGAGGTCGTTATCCACGCCCAGCTCGCCGAACTCGTTGATGACGACGGCGTATTTCTTGCCGTGCGTGCCGGTGAGGATGTTGTTGAGCAGGGTGGTTTTGCCCGCACCCAGATAGCCGGTGAGGACAGTGACGGGAACGAGATCGGACATTGTGCAATTACCCAAAAACTAGATGCGGGGATAGGATTTAACGCTTAAACCTCATCCCGCAAGGCTTGCAGGCGCGGGGCGATGGCAGAGGTGAAAAATTCGCGGGCACGGGCGCGGCCTGCCTGGGCCAAAGGCTCGCGGGTGGCGGTGTTTTCCGCCAGCATTACCAGGGTTTTCGCCAGCGCCGCTGTGTCACCAGGGGGTGTGTAAATTGCGGCCTCACCCGCCACGTCACGCAAACCGCCCTGGCCGGTGGTGATAAGTGCCGCACCGGTAGCCATGGCTTCCAAGGCTGTGAGGCCGAAGGGTTCGGCCCAGCGGCTGGGCACCACGACGATGGCGGCGCGGTTCATCGCCGCCAGAACATCCGCGTGTGGGCGGGGGCCGTGAAAGGTAATGCCCGCCCGTAGGGCCTCTGCCTGTTGCTCAAGAAAATACCGGGTTTGTGGGCTGTTGGGGCCAAAGCGGTCCCCGCCTATCATTTCCGCCCGCCAGCCGGGCAGTTGTTTCAGGGCGGCGGCACATGCGGCGATGAACACGTCCGGCGCCTTATTTTCGACAATGCGCCCGGTGAAGAGAATTAGGGGTTGTTTTTCCACCGGGGCGGGAAGTTCCTCCGCGCTGATCGGGTTGGGCAGCACTTCCGGGCCTTGCGCCAGCCCGGTTGCGTAGCGTTGCGCCAAATAGGCGGAGACGCAAACCACATGATGCAGCAGGCGCAGCGCCAGCCGCCTGCCCAGCTTTGTACGCAGCCCGCGCATGGTCAGCGGGTCGTTATGCAGGAACAACAGCACCCGCGCGCGTGGAAACGCCAGCGCCAGAAACATCGCGAGGCGGGGATTTTGATGCACCTCGATAACACGCGGGCGCAGGCGGCGGAGAGTGATGAAAAGGCTGGGCAGGTTGCTTACCTGGCTGAAGGCAATGCCCGCAAATGTGCCCCCGGCATCATGCCCCAGCACAATCGCCCCTGGCAGCGCCAGGGCGAAACGCCGCACCACCAGGGCGATGGCCCCCGCCGCTTGCGGCGTGAAGGATTCGCGCGGCGGCAGGATGATGGCGGTTTCAGGCATTTTCCCGTTTCAGGGCAAGGCCGAGGCCCAGCAGGAAGAACAGCCAGCCGAGCATATAAAGAACTGGAAATTCATCCGTGGAGCCGATGGGCCAGAGATATGTCACCACTGAGATGAATAGCGCGATTTGCAGAGGTGAACGATGCCGCCAAAGCCCCGCCGCCAGATCCTTCAGCCACCAGAGGGCCATGAGAATGAAAAGCAGCAGCCCTGGCAGCCCGGCATCGGTGAAGGCTTGCATGTAGTAATTATGCGGGTGCAGATTGCAGGCGCCGAGCCCAAGCTGTGTGGGTGGAATGTTTAGCGCTGTTAGCCCGCCATTAAAGCGCGGTTCGGGGCAAAGCTCCCGAAAGCCGTTATAACCCCAGCCATGGATGGGCGATTGCAGCCCCATCACCGTGGCGCGGGTGTAAAGCTCGCCATAGGGGCTTTGGGAAAAATCACTGAGGTTCTTATCCGTCTCGCCCACCAGCTTGGCGTGAGTGCCAGGTGAGAGAACGGGGCTGGCCAGCAGAAACCCGGCGGCAACAATGATGGCGATGGCAGCGGGCCAACGCAGCCGGGGCAAATAAAACGCGGCGATAACTAACCCCAGTCCGGTAAGCGCTACGCCCATGCGCTGCCCGATGAGCACGGAGGTGAGGATGCCCGCCACCGCCAGCGCCAGCCCTTGCAAATATCGCGCTGTGCGGGAGGAGCCGAGCATTGCTGCCACAGCTGGCAGCATGGCAGGGTAGAGAATATGCATGTAGAGCGCGCCAGCACGGGGTTTCCAGAACGGGCCGGTGAGGGAGCCATCGATCCAGCGGGGATCGCCGAAAATGTTGCGGCCGGTGAGGTATTGCTGCCAGGATTCAAGGCCGATCCAGAGTGCCGAGAGGCTGAGCGCCCAAGCCGCTAGGCGACGGCTTTCTTTTGTGGCCAGCACCCAGTGCTGCAAAGCGGCGGTGAACAAAATAAAGCGCAGGCAGACGAAAGCCTGGCCAAAGCCCATATCCCACCCGGCGGAGCCAAAACCGCTCCAAGGTAGCGGGGTGGAGCAGAGCAGCAGCCAGGCCCACCAGATGAGGGCGATTTTTACCCAGCCTTGCCGTGCCCAAGTGAAGTCTCGCGAGGCGAAGCTGTTTGCAAGAAACAGCACATCTGTCACGCCGATGCAGATTTCTGCCAGCACGAAGGCGTGCAGCAGCCCCAGCGGCACCAGAAGTGTCGCGATGAGCGCGATGCGTTGCGGTAAACTACCGCGCAAGGCTTTGGTCCAGAATGGTCTCGTAGGTTTCCAGCATTTTGCGTGTAACCGCCTCGCGGGTAAAATTTGCAAGATATTCCGCATGGCCGGTTTCGGCGATGCGGTTGCGTAAGCCTGGGTTGTCCAGCACCGCACGCACGGCCCCGGCCAGAACCGGCGGGTTTTCAGCGGCCACCAGCATTCCGTTCTCACCATGGCGGATGGTGGCGCGTGGGCCTTCTGATGCGCAGGCGACAAACGGCGTGGCGGTGGACCAGGCATCCAGAAT
>JAGWIE010000379.1 GCA_028866445.1 Rhodospirillales bacterium
CGCTTATTCTGTCCATCCCGCACGCGGGTGTGGAAATCCCGAATGAGTTCGCGGGCGCGTTTGTCTCAGACTGGCTGGCGCGTAAGGATGCGGACTGGCACCTGCCCGAACTTTACAGCTTTGCCGAGACGCTGGATGCGACGATCATCACCGCGAATATTTCCCGCTCGGTGATCGACCTTAACCGTGATCCATCCGGCGCGTCGCTCTATCCTGGCCAGGCAACGACGGGGCTTTGCCCGGTTGAAACCTTCGATGGCGAGCCGCTTTATAAAGCATCACTGCCGGACGATGCCGAGATTGCCCGCCGCCGCGAGCGTTATTTTGTGCCGTATCATAACGCGTTGCGGGAGGAGATTGCGCGTGTTCATGCCTTGCACGGGCGCGTGGTGCTGTACGACTGCCATTCTATCCGCAGCCATATTCCGCGCTTGTTCGAGGGTGAATTGCCGCAGTTCAATCTCGGCACCAATGACGGTAAAAGCTGTGGCGCAGATTTACAAAACGCCGTCCGCGAAGTCTGCGCGCAAAGCGGCTTTTCTTATGTTGTGAATGGCCGTTTTAAAGGCGGCTGGATTACGCGCCATTACGGCGAACCCGCGCGTAATATCCACGCCATCCAGATGGAGCTTGGCTGCCGTGGCTATATGGACGAACCCTTGCCGGTGAATGAGGCCAACTGGCCCACAGCTTTGAACACCCCCGCCCCTATTCAACCTGTTCTTGAGAAAATTCTGAAAGGTTTCTGCGCATGACCCGTCTCGACAATGCGCGCGTGATCCGCGCGGACCATGGCACCAAGCTCTCGGCGAAATCCTGGCAAACCGAAGCGCCCTTGCGGATGCTGATGAACAATCTCGACCCGATGGTGGCCGAGCGCCCGGAGGAGTTGGTTGTTTATGGCGGCATCGGCCGTGCCGCGCGGGACTGGGAGAGTTTCGACCGGATTGTAAGCGCACTGAAAAAATTGGAAGGCGATGAAAGCCTGCTCGTCCAGTCTGGCAAACCCGTCGGTGTGTTCCGCACGCATCCGGATTCACCGCGCGTGCTCATCGCCAATTCCAACCTTGTTCCAAACTGGGCAAATTGGGAGCATTTCAACGAGCTCGATCGCAAGGGGCTGATGATGTACGGCCAGATGACGGCTGGCTCCTGGATTTATATCGGCACCCAAGGCATTGTTCAGGGCACGTATGAAACCTTTGTTGAGGCCGGCCGCCGCCATTACAACGGCGATGTCGCCGGGCGCTGGGTGCTTACCGCTGGCTTAGGCGGCATGGGCGGCGCGCAGCCTTTGGCCGCCACCATGGCGGGGATGAGCTGCCTCGCCATCGAATGCCAGCAAAGCCGGATCGAGATGCGATTGAAAACGCGTTATGTTGATGTGCAGGCGAAAGATCTCGACGAGGCGCTGGAGATTATCCACCGTGCTGGTGCCGAGAAAAAAGCCATTTCCGTGGCGCTGCTGGGCAATGCCGCTGAGATTCTGCCGGAGCTTTTAAGGCGCGGCGTGAAACCGGACATGCTGAC
>JAGWIE010000380.1 GCA_028866445.1 Rhodospirillales bacterium
CCTGCCAGCGCCAGGCCAAGCATCAGGCTCGGCAACCAGTTAAAATCACAACGCCTGCGTGTCATCGTCACCCCATCGCGGCTGCCAATCTGCCGGATGCAACCGCCGCGCCGCAAGCCCAGTTGCGCCCCGCTTGATCAAGAGAGGCGCATTGTCTAGCCTTGGGCGCATGGCCGTACTTTCCATGCACTCGCCGGTCGGCGATTTAACGCTGTTCGCCGAGGATGACGCTATCGTGGCGCTGGAATGGGGCTGGGGCAGTCTGCAAGAGCCATCTGCCTTATTGCACCGGGCCAAGGCGGCGCTGGATGCGTATTTCGACGGTGAAGCTCCCCTGCCAACAGATTTGCCGCTGAACCCCATGGGTACGCCCTACCGCCATAAAGTATGGGCGGCGCTGCGGGCCATCCCGCATGGGCAAACGCGCTCCTATGCGGCGCTCGCCAGAGAGGCCGGAGGCAGCGCGCGTTCCGTTGGCGGGGCGAATGCCGCCAACCCCATTCCCATTCTCATTCCCTGCCACCGCGTGCTCGCAAGCTCCGGCATTGGCGGTTATTCCGGTGGTGATGGGCTGGAGACCAAGCGCCTGCTGCTGGCGCTGGAAACCCGGACACAGGCGGCCCTAGCATGAGCAAAGCCATACGCATCCACGCTCATGGCGGGCCAGAGGTGCTGAAATGGGAACAGCTTCCTACCCCGCGGCCAAACGCCACCGAGGCGCTGATCCGCCATGAAGCAATCGGGGTTAACTATATCGATATTTATTTCCGCACCGGGCTGTACAAAACCGCGCTGCCAGCCACCCTCGGCATAGAAGGCGCTGGCGAGGTTATAGCGGTGGGCGAGAAGGTAACCAACGTCGCCCCCGGAGACCGCGTGGCCTATGCCGGCGGCTCGCTTGGCGGATACGCAACTGAGCGGGTGATTAACGCCGACAGGCTGGTGAAGCTGCCGGAGGCAATTGACAGCAAAACCGCTGCCGGGATGATGCTGCGCGGGCTGACCGCCTATTTCCTCCTGCATCGAACCTTCAAAGTGCAGAAGGGGCAGAAAATTCTGGTGCACGCGGCGGCGGGCGGCGTGGGGCTTATTTTGTGCCAGTGGGCCAAACATCTCGGGGTTGAGGTCATCGGCGTGGTGTCGTCCGAGGCCAAGGCCGAGCTGATAAAAGCCAATGGTGCGGCCCACGCGATTATCGGCCACGCGAACCTGGTGGCGGAGGTGAAGCAGATTACCGGCGGCGCCATGCTGCCGGTGGTGTATGACAGCGTCGGCAAGGACACGTTTAACGCCAGCCTGGATTGCCTGGCGCCTTTGGGGCTGATGGTTTGCTATGGCAGCGCCTCCGGCCCGGTGCCGCCCTTCGACATTTCCACCCTGGTGACCAAGGGCTGCCTGTTTCTCACCCGGCCAAGCTTCGCCACCTACATGGCGGCCCCGCAGGACATTGCAACCGGTTCGGCCGCCTTGTTCGAGGCCGTGCTCTCCGGCGCAGTCACCATCAATGTGAATCAGAGCTTCCCGCTTG
>JAGWIE010000381.1 GCA_028866445.1 Rhodospirillales bacterium
CGGCGGCAGAAATCCTGCGCGATGGCGCGGGCCCAGATGAAATCCAGGCTGCACGCCAGCACCTGTGCAACCAGGGCGATGGCGGCACCATACCAGGGGCCGAAAGCATAACCAGCGGCGAAGGCGGGGATCTGCCGTGGCAAACCAATGGCGATGAGCAGGGTGGAAAGTGCTAAAAACACCGTCTGCCCGCGAAACCCGCCCTCGGCCAAAACGCTGGTAAGGGTGGTTTGCGCGGCTCCATGGCCCATGAGCGGCAAAGCAGCGGCGATAGCGATCAACCCGCCCGCCATTATGGCCGGTTTCAGCGCCTTGGCCGCACCGCGCGGGGCGGTGATGGCGGCTGCCGTGCCGTCGTTATTCATCGCGGCCATCTACTTGCGGCACTTTCCAGCGGCGCTGTAGCCAGGCGACGCCGGCAAGGTCCACGATGCCCACTTTCAGCCGTTGCCAATTATTATAATGCGAGGCGCCATGCGCGCGGGCATGGTGGCGCACCGGCACGGAGACCACCTGGCCCCCGGCGCGGATGAACAAGGCCGGCAAAAAGCGGTGGATATGGTCGAAATGCGGCAGCGCCAGAAAAGCCTGGCGGCGGAACAGTTTGGCACCGCAGCCCGTATCTGGCGTGGCATCCTTCAACGCCCAGGCGCGCACCCGGTTCGCCAGGCGTGAGCCATAGCGTTTGGCGTTGCTATCCTGCCGGTTAACGCGGTGCCCGGCGATGAGCACCGGGCGCGGGCCTTTGGCTTCTGCCGCCTGCATGGCTGCCAGCATGGCGGGAATATCCGCGGGGTCGTTCTGGCCGTCACCATCCAGAGTGGCGATGTAGGTGCCGAGGGCGGATTTAACCCCGGTGATGACCGCCCCGCTCTGCCCACAGCTTTGCTTGTGGCGCACGCGCACAAGGGTAGGCAGTGTCTGGGCGATTTCCGCGAGAATCTGCGGCGTGGCGTCCGAGCTGCCATCGTCGACATAGACAATTTCATGGTCGATGCCCGTGAGTGCTGTGCTGATCGCGGAGATCAGCGGCTGCAAATTCGGGGCCTCGTTATGCACGGGCACAACCACGGAGATGAGCGGCGTACCAGGGGCGGGGTCAAGCTGGGAGAGGAAGCGGGGTTCGATGTTCATGGTTAACATTCAGCGATAGCATTAAGGCGCATCTGTGGCCCGATTCCGCCATTGGCCGGGCAATTTGCCTCTGTTCGGTAACGGATTTGCCTCCATAACGTACAAATTAGCGGCCGTCATCAGGCTTTTATCAACCTTGTTCGTGGGAAAGACGGAAAAACCGCGCCAGTGCATCGGGGGGTGGGCCAGGCGGCTTGGCTTGTTTACGGGGCATCGCTATAAGCCCGCCTGACGACGGGCGGGTAACAGGACTCGCCTGACGGAATTAAGGATCTGACGGCATGTTGATATCGTTGCCACCGGATTACCGGCCATCGGACGACGAAGAGTTTATGAACCCGATGCAGACCGAGTATTTCCGCCAGAAACTACTGCGCTGGCGGGGG
>JAGWIE010000382.1 GCA_028866445.1 Rhodospirillales bacterium
TGCCCGCTGGCCAACATGCGGTATTGGTGTGCCGCACAGCGGTAATCCGTCACCGCTGCCAATTTGTTCAGCCGGTGCAGCACATGGGTGCGCAAAGGCTCCTGCATAAACCGCCAGGACATGGAACCAACCATCTCATTCACCGGCACCGGGCTTGCCACACGCATTGTCCGGCGGGTGCCATCGGCGGCCACCAGCCAGCTTCCCTGGCCTTTCAGCGCCACGGCGCAATCATCGCCAAACGGATCGTAAATAAACCCGGCCAGGATCTCATCTTCCTCCACCAGCGCGGCCATCACCCCAAACAATGGCAGCTCGGAGGTAAAATTCGCGGTGCCGTCTATCGGGTCCAGAATCCACACCCGCCCTGGTTCTGAAAGGCGCTCAAGCTGCGCCGCACCACTGGCAACTGTTTCCTCGCCAATAACGTCATCACCCGGAAACAGCCTGTTCAGCCCGGCCATCAGCGCTGCTTCCGCCGCTTCATCGGCCACCGTCACCGGGTCCAGCGGCCCGGCCTTGGTGCGCACGTCCTCAGCTGTCAGTTTTTTAAACCGTGGGAGGATCTCCGTGCGGGCCACATGGCGCAGCAGATCGATAACAGACTCTGCCTCGTTTTCCTTCACAGCGCCTCGAATCTTGCTTTATCGGCGGCGGCAAGCCGTATCTCAAGCCGCACATGAGTTTCGCTATCCTCGCGGCCCAGCACCTCGCCATGGCGGTAAAGCCAGGCGATGCGCGCGCCATCGGCCACCGGCAAATCCAGCACAAACACTTCCAGTGCCGCGGCAAGGCGCGAATCGATTTCGGCCAGTAATCGCGGCAGCCCCTCGCCAGTGAGCGCGGAAACGGCCACGCCCTCGCCCTGCACCACATGCGTTACCCCGCCCAGCACATCCGCCTTGTTCAGCACTTCCAGCGTGCGGGCAGGCCAATCCTCGTCCACCGCGCCATCCTTGGCCATGCGGCCCAGCACATTGCGCACATCCCTGGCCTGCGCCTCGCTATCCGGATGGGACACATCGCGCACATGCAGCAGCAGGTTTGCCTCCGCCACCTCTTCCAGCGTGGCGCGGAAGGCGGCCACCAGCTCGGTCGGCAGCTCGGAAATGAACCCCACAGTGTCCGAGAGGATGATATTGCGGCCGGATGGCAGGGTCAGCCCACGCATGGTCGGGTCGAGGGTCGCGAAAAGCTGGTCCTCCGCCACCACCGCGGCACCAGTAAGCGCATTGAAGAGGGTGGATTTGCCCGCATTGGTATAACCCACAAGGGCCACAACCGGGTACGGCACTTTTTTGCGCGCCCCGCGATGCAGGCCGCGCGTGCGCCGCACATCCTCAAGCTCAGCCTTCAGCCGCACGATCCGGTCGCCGATCAAACGGCGGTCAGCCTCGATCTGCGTTTCGCCCGGTCCGCCCAAAAAGCCGAAGCCACCGCGTTGGCGTTCCAAGTGAGTCCAGGAGCGCACAAGCCGCGAGCGTTGATACTCCAGATGCGCCAGCTCCACCTGCAACGCG
>JAGWIE010000054.1 GCA_028866445.1 Rhodospirillales bacterium
CGAGATTTTAAGCAACTCTGCCAGGCGATTAACGGTGTCGAGCTTGATGACTTCGCCTTTCTCGTACCGATACAAGGCGGCGCGTGAAACCCCTAACCGGGCGGAGATTTCCTCTGCCTTCAGGCCGGATTCCATCCGATAGGCACGCAGTTGCTGGCCGATTTCATTAAAGCGCATTGATAATATACTCCAAGGAGTCGCATATTGTGCATGTTTCCTGGATCAATTCTCATAAATCAAGATAAAGCTCCAAGGAAATGGTAATTTAGTCGTTTTGTGCCGATTTTTCTTAATTCGACTGGGTAATGAGATTTATCCCAATCCTTTTGCGCTCTTGCAGGAAGCTGGGAAGCCCTGCACAGAGACATCATGAAACCCGAACGGCTTATCCTGCTTGCCCTGGCGGTCGCGCTGGGGCTTGGCTGTGCCCTCATCCTACTGCCGTTTTTGCCCGCCATGCTGTGGGCGGGTATCCTCGTATTCTGCTTATGGCCTGTTTACACAAGGTTTTGTGGGGTGGTCAGGCCAAGTGTTGCTGCGTTGGTGATCACTTTGGTGGTTGCTATCGTGCTGCTGGTGCCACTGGTGCATATTGCGCTGGTGGCGGCAAAGGAAGCGCGCGATAGCCGTGGCTGGCTGACAGACGCAATGCAAAATGGTCTGCCCCCAGCCCCCGGCTTTCTAAGGAAGATCCCTATCATCGGCAGTTTGCTGGCGGATTTTTGGAACAATTCCGCGGATGATCTAGGCGGTGTGGTAAGTTCCGCCCAACCGGTTATTGGTTCTGTGGCGCATACCGGCATTAAACTACTCATCCATATCAGCCATGGGTTGGTGGAAACGGTGGTAGCGCTGTTTTTCACATTCTTGTTCTTTTTGTCAGGCGCGCAAATTATCGAGCGGATACGGTTGCTTCTGCTTCGCGTTATCAACCCATCGAAGCTGGCAGATCTGTTCGGGCTCGTTGCCGCCACGGTGCGGGGCGTCGTGTTCGGTATTCTCGGAACGGCAGCTTTCCAGGGCATTCTCTACGTTATAGGTTTTGAGTTGGCGCGCGCGCCGCAAGCGTTGATTCTGGCGGCCATCGCGGGATTGGTTTCGATTGTGCCGGCTGGCGCGGTGATCGTGTATGTTCCACTTTGCATTTATTTGCTTGCTGCCGGTCATCCGGTAGTCGGCATACTGCTCGTTATTTATTGTTTCGTTGTGGTGGGCGGAGCTGATTCCATCCTGCGGCCGTGGCTCATCGCCCGCGGTGCCGCTTTGCCATACGCCGTGACACTGATTGGTGTGCTGGGTGGTGCCTTGGCGTTCGGCGCGTTGGGTATTTTTCTTGGCCCCGTGTTGTTGGCGCTGGGCATAGCCATCGCTGAAGAATTTGCTGGTCAGCCGCGCGGGGCGTGGCGGCAACCTTAAGGGCGTTAGTAAAAAATTAACTAGATTACGATGATATGGGCAAATGAGATTGAATGCCCGGTATAACGAGAACATCTTTCCCCAACACGCCCCGGCCAAAGCCAAGCGTCGCGCCGCGGAAACGCTTGGCCGCCAAGCTGAGGATGAGGTGGCGGGAATGCTTCGGCAAAAAGGCTACGCCATACTTGCCGTGCGGTTGAAAACCGGCGCGGGAGAAATCGATATCGTCGCGGCAGACCATAAAACCCTGATATTTGTGGAAGTAAAAGCCCGCCCCAGCTTTGCCGAGGCGGCTTATGCACTCTCCCCCCGGCAACAAGCGAGGCTATTTCAGGCTGCTACCGTGGCCATGGCTTGCCATGATAATTGGGCGCGACCTGAAACACGCTTTGATGCTGCTTTGGTAGTACCTGGCGGCATCGAAATCATCGAGGATGCATTCCGCTTAAATTAAGCGAATGTTTATGCCGCGAAGGCGCTTAGCAACCTGGCATGGGCGCGGGTGCCGCGGTGGAAACAGGCGAGTTCGAATTTCTCGTTCGGGGAATGGATACAGTCGTCATCCAACCCGAAACCGGCCAGAAGCGTCTCCAACCCCAGAATGGTCTTGAATGCCTCCACCACCGGAATGGACGCGCCGCAGCCGATTAAAGCGGCTGGTTTGCCGAATTCGGCGGTGAGAGCCTCCTGGGCCGCGCGGAGAAACGGCGCATCTGGCGCCAGCCCATAGCCGGGGGCAGCGCCACCCCTTGTAAATTCCACCCGTGCATCCGGCGGCAGGCGCTCACTCACGAAACGCTCGAATGCTTCCTTGATTTTCACTGGGTCCTGGCCCGCGACAAGGCGGAAGGTGAGTTTGGCGGTGGCGTGGGCGGGGATCACGGTTTTGCTGCCATCGCCCTGATAGCCGCCATAAATGCCGTTCAGCTCTGCCGTGGGCCGCGCCCAGAGTTGCGCCAAGGGAATCTGCCCCTGCTCGCCAGCCGGGTGGTGCAGACCGATGTCACCAAGGAACGCGCTGGCGTCGAAACCGAGGCCGGACCAGGCTTTCTCCTGCTCCGGCGAGACAGATGCGACGCCATCGTAAAATCCGGGGATGGTAATACGCCCCGTTTCATCCTTCATCTGGCCGAGAATACTCACCAGTGTCTGAATGGGGTTCAGCGCGATGCCGCCGAACAATCCGGAATGCAGGTCGCGCGATGGCCCGTGCAGGCGCACATCCACCGCCGCCAGCCCGCGCAAGCTTGTGGTGATGGCCGGGGTTTCGAAATTCCACATATTGGTGTCGGCCACCAGCACGAAATCGGCCTTCAGCGTCTCGCGCTCATTCGTGAGCAGTTCGGCGAGTGAGGGGCTGCCGTTTTCCTCTTCACCTTCCAGCAGAATGGTGAGCCGCACGGGCAGCTTCCCGTTAACCGCCAGATGCGCACGCACGGCTTCCATGAAGCTGACCACTTGGCCTTTATCGTCCACCGCCCCCCGCGCCACGATGCGTTTGCCGCGCGGGCCATCCACCAGCTGCGGGTCGAACGGGTCTGAGTGCCACAGTTCCAGAGGGTCGGCGGGTTGCACGTCGTAATGGCCGTAGAACAGCACGTGCGGCGCTGCTGGCCCGGCGGAAAAATTTTGCGCGATGACACCGGGGTGGCCCTTGGTTTCCGAAAGCCGGGTGGCAAAGCCCATCTCCGCCAGCGTATCGCGCGCCCAGATGGCGGCACGCCGGCAATCGGCCGCATGGGCCGGCTGGGCGCTGATGCTGGGGATGCGCAGGAAGGCGAACAGCCGCTCCAGCGAGGCGGGCAGAGCAGTATCGATGGTATCCAGTATCTTATCCATGGCGGTATCAGACCCCTGGCCGGGCAAAAAATCAATGCGGCTTGATTTGGCGGTAAAACAGGCCAAAAGAGCCGCATCATGAGCACGCTTACGCTGTACAATACCCGCACCCGCGCCAAGGCGCCCTTCATGCCGATCGACCCGGAAAATGTGCGGGCGTATTTATGCGGCCCCACGGTTTATGACCGCGCGCATATCGGCAATGCGCGCAACGTGGTGATTTTTGATGTGTTGATCCGCCTGCTGCGGCGGCTCTACCCGAAGGTGACCTATGTGCGGAATATCACCGACGTGGACGACAAGATCAACATCCGTGCTCAGGAGCGCGGTGTTTCGATTGAGGAAGTCACAGCCGGGCCTATCCGCTGGTATCATGAGGATATGGCGGCCCTTTATACATTGCCGCCGGATATTGAGCCCCGCGCGACGGCGCATATGGCCGAAATCATCGCGATCATCGAAAAGCTGATCCGGAACGGCCATGCTTATGAAGCCCAAGGCCATGTGCTGTTCTCTGTCGCCTCCGATCCTGATTACGGCAAATTCTCCGGTCGCACGCCCGATGAGCTGATTGCAGGTGCCCGGGTGGATGTGGCCGATTATAAGCGCGATGCCGGGGATTTTGTGCTCTGGAAGCCCTCTACGCCGGATTTGCCGGGTTGGGAGAGCCCCTGGGGGTATGGGCGGCCAGGCTGGCATATTGAATGCTCGGCAATGTCCTGGCGGCATCTGGGCGAGAGTTTCGATATTCATGGTGGCGGCGATGATCTGATCTTCCCGCACCACGAGAACGAGATCGCCCAAAGCTGCTGCGCCTTTCCTGGTTCTCATTATGCCAATGTGTGGGTGCATAACCGTATGTTGCTGGTGAATGGCGAGAAGATGAGCAAATCGCTCGGCAATTTTCTGGTGCTGCATGAGGTGCTGGAGAAAGCCCCCGGCGAGGCGGTGCGCTTCATGCTGATGCGCGCGCATTATCGCCAGACCTTGGATTTTTCAGATGCTGGCCTCGCGGAAGCGCGGAAGGAGCTGGACCGGTTTTACCGCGCCATCCAGCTTCACCCGAATGCCAGGGAGCGGGAGGTGCCGCTACATCTGATATGGGACGCGCTGCTGGATGATCTGAACACCCCGGCGGCGATTGCGGCACTTCATAAATATGCTGATCTCGCCTTTGCCGGGAATGAGGTAGGTGCGGTGGCGCTGAAAGCGGCAGGCAAGCTGTTGGGGCTGTTTAATGTCAGCCCGGAGGAATGGTTTCGCGGCGGCATTGATGAGGCCGCGATCGAGGGGCTGGTGGCGCAACGCGTGCTGGCCCGCATTGCCAAGGACTTTGCTGAATCCGACCGTATCCGTGACGTGCTGCTGAAGGATCACGGCGTGATTATCGAGGACGGACCGAAAAACAGCTACACGATCAGGAAAGCCTGAGATGACCAAGCGCGATGGCGGGGCGGAGCTGGCGCCGATCGACCCTTCGCCGGTGGTGATTCTGGTGCGTCCGCAAATGGCCGAGAATATCGGCGCGGTGGCGCGGGCCATGGGCAATGGCGGGCTGTTCCATATGCGCATCGTCGCCCCCCGCGATGGCTGGCCGCAGCCGCGCGCCTGGATCACCGGCTCTGGCGCGCACCGGATTCTGGACAATGCCGGGGTGTTTGAAACGGTGGCGGAAGCGGTGGCGGATCTGCACCGCGTGTTTGCCACCTGCCCGCGCCCGCGCCATATCATCAAGCCGGTGCTCACCGCGCGCGGCGGGGCGGCAGAAATTGTCGTGGCGGGGGCTAGAGGTTTAAAAACCGGCATTCTGTTTGGGCCGGAGCGCACGGGGTTGGATAATGACGATATCGCCCATGCGGACAGCTTGATCCGTTACGATCTCAACCCGGATTTCATGTCCCTCAATTTGGCGCAAGCGGTGATGGTGATGGGCTATGAATGGTGGCTGGCCCGCAGCCCGGAACAACCGCCGCGGGAGTTGCAGGTGAACGAGACCACACCCGCCACCAAGGGCGAGTTGGATAATTTCATGACGCATCTTATCCGCGCCTGCGATGAAAGCGGGTTTTTGAAAAATGAACAGAAGCGGCCTGGCATGGTGCGCAACCTCCGGCATTTCTTCCAGCGCGGGGAGGTGACGCGCCAGGAGCTGAATACGCTGCATGGGGTGATTACGGAGCTGGCGCGGGGGGCGAGGTAGGGGCGGATTTCGGCCCATCAAGGGCGTGGGTGAGCCGTATCACGATTGGCGAAGCGGGCCGGGGGTAGACGGGCCGCTTTCGGAGCCTACGAGGTAGAAAGCCGACCCATCGGTGGCACGGTTACAGTCACGTCCTGGCGTATGATTAGACGCAACTGCAACACATCGGCTGTATCAATCAAGTCTGCAAGCACGCAGTATCTCGACAAATTTCTCCGCATGCGCTCTTACATCAGCCCATTTCTCCTTAGGTGAGCCGTAGATCGTCCAGAATTTTGCCTCGTTGATGGCAAGCGTGCGATTATCGCCACCACCATGCTGCGTGATAAATCCCCAGAACCAAAGGTCGTCCCATATAATGGCTTCATCGTTGGTTCTGCCGATGACGTTGAATACCAAATCATTGATCGTTTCGAAATCGAGGTTACTTCCGGTAATATTCTTGAAAATATACTTGATAACTGAATCGACCGGAACGCGCACGAAATCATCTGGCGCAACAGAAACGTTTTCGAGGAAACGCAATCTGGTATTCTCTTCAAGAGTATGTACGTCAATAATTGACTTGATGAACAGTGCTGCAGTTTTCTGACCGAAGCCTTTGCTATTTGTCAGGACGTGCCACATCCTATCGAAAGTTCCTCCGGTAGGACTCGAGATATGGTCGGCAGAACTCAGCTTAGTCAACGCATTTAGGAGATCGGTAGGATTTTGTACGGCATCGAAGATCGCCCTGTGTTCAAAAAGAATCTTCCAAGTTTTAGAGCTATCATCAAGTGAGGGCATACTCTGCGTTTGCAAGATCGCGTGCAAAAGTGATGAGATGCGCGCGTAGTTACTGCCCGACGAGCTCATGCAGGTGGCATACGGACTCAAGCAGGCAGAATAATACGCGTGCTGAGTTTGCCGATTGTAGATCGTATTATCTTTTAGGAATAAAAATATTTCGTTTAGGCTACACTTTATTTTGTAAATTCGATCCTTGACGTCATTCACGCGCGCGCTTCGGTCATCGGCGTCAGAAAAAATAGTAGTTCTGAACAGTCCGAGCTTCTTTCCGAATTTCAAAAGGTCCTTTTCATTCATTGCTCGGCGGTCCATCATGCTATTTTGCGGCTAGTATACGCCGGATTGGGCTGCAGTTTATAGATGGGTGTTAAACGCTCGGGACGTGCGGAGGACGCCTTAGCGTGGGATGCCCCATTGCGCCCCACCCTACAGTCCGCTTTCGGGCAATCTCCAAAAGACCGGTGACGTCCGCCAGGGGCGCGAAGCAGAGGTTCCTCATACCAGCTTCCAATGACGGCTTCACCCCCACTTGCCACCCATCCCCTATCTTCCCATATTTGCGCCATTCAGGAGACAATCAGCATGAAATACAAGCAGCTTGGCCGCACGGGGCTTTATGTGTCTGAAATCTGCCTTGGCACCATGACCTTTGGCGGCAACGAGGATGCGGGGTTTTGGAAGGCCATTGGCCAGCTCCGCCAGGACGAGGTGGATGCCATTATCGCCCGGGCGCTGGAAGCCGGGGTGAATTTCATCGACACGGCGGATGTTTATTCCATGGGCCAGTCTGAACGGCTGGTGGGGCAGGCGCTGAAAAACCTTGGCGTGAAGCGCAAGGATGTCGTGGTTGCCTCCAAGGTGTTCGGAGAGATGGGCCCGGGGCCGAATGACCGCGGGGCCTCACGCGGGCATATCATGGATGGTGTGAAGGCCAGCCTGGAGCGGATGGGGCTGGACCATATCGACCTTTACCAGATTCACGGCACCGATGCGGTCACACCCATTGATGAGACGCTCCGCGCGCTGGATGACCTCGTTTCCCAGGGGCTGGTGCGGTATATTGGCGTTTCAAACTGGGCAGCGTGGAAAATCGCGAAGGCGTTAGGGCTTTCCGAGGCCAAGGGTTACGCGCGGTTTGAGACATTGCAGGCCTATTACTCCATCGCCGGGCGAGATTTAGAGCGCGAGCTGGTGCCGATGCTGACCGAGGAAAAACTGGGGCTGATGGCGTGGTCGCCGCTGGCTGGCGGGTATCTCTCCGGCAAATACGGGCCGGGGGCGGAAAAGGCGAATGACAGCCGCCGTCTGAGCTTTGATTTTCCGCCGGTAGATGTGGAGCGGGCCGATAGATGCATCGAGGTGATGCGCGAGATTGGCCTGGCCAACGGGGTTTCCGTGGCGCG
>JAGWIE010000055.1 GCA_028866445.1 Rhodospirillales bacterium
GACAAACGGACCTTTCCAAACAGAACGTGACATCTTTTAGCCCTTCCCGCCCTTCGCCCGGCGGATGATGAGGTTGTCGGTACGCTTGTTGGAGCGCGTCTTGTAGCCCTTGGTCGGTTTGCCCCACGGGGTAACCGGATGACGGCCACCGGAGGTGCGGCCTTCGCCACCACCATGTGGGTGATCGACCGGGTTCATAACAACGCCGCGCTGATGCGGCTTGCGGCCCAACCAGCGGGAGCGACCGGCCTTGCCGATCTGCTGGTTCTGATGGTCTGCGTTAGAAACCGCACCCACCGTCGCCATGCATTCAGCGCGGACGATACGGAGCTCACCAGAACCAAGCTTGATCTGGGCATAACCCTGATCCTTGCCAACAAGCTGTGCAAAGGTTCCCGCGGAACGCACCAGCTTGGCACCAGCGCCGACCTTGAGCTCGATGTTATGGATGATCGTGCCCACCGGCATGGCTGACAGCGGCATCGCGTTACCGGGCTTAATGTCCACACGCGCACCGGAGACCACGCTATCGCCAACCTTCAGGCGCTGCGGTGCCAGAATGTAAGCCAGTTCACCGTCCTCATACTTGATGAGCGCGATGAAGGCGGTGCGGTTCGGGTCGTATTCCAGGCGCTCGACAGTGGCGGCCATATCGAACTTGCGGCGCTTGAAATCCACAATACGATAGGACTGCTTGTGTCCGCCGCCACGGAACCGGCTGGTGATGCGGCCATGGTTGTTACGCCCGCCGCTGGAGTGCTGACCTTCGGTCAGGCCCTTAACGGGCTTGCCCTTCCAGAGTTCGCTACGGTCGATCAGTACCGTGCCGCGAAGGCTCGCCGTGACCGGATTAAAATGCTTCAGTGCCATCTCTCAAAACCTCAGGCGAGACCGGTGGTGAAATCGATGCTCTCACCTTCGGCAAGAGTCACAAACGCCTTCTTCACGTCGGAGCGCTGGCCCGGGCGGCCCTTGAACCGCTTGGACTTGCCCTTGGTGATGAGCGTGTTGACATTGGTTACCTTCACCTTGAACAAACCTTCAACCGCAGCCCTGATTTCAGGCTTGGTTGCATCGGCCGCCACTTTGAAGACGAACTGGTTCTTCTCGGAAAGCATCGTGGCTTTCTCGGTGATGTGCGGCGCACGGACGATCTCGTACATGCGCTCGTCAGAAATTTTTACGGTGCCGGTCATGCCAGGCGCTCCTTCAGACCCTCAATGGCGGCTTTTGTAACCACCAGAACGTCATGCTGCATAATGTCATAGACATTCGCACCCACAACCGGCAGCACATCCAGCCCCTTTACGTTGCGAGAGGCGCGGCCGAAATTTTCTTCGACAGCCGCATCCACGATCAACGCCGATGACCAACCAAAATTCTTCACCTTGGCGGCAACATCCTTGGTCTTGTCCAGAGCCGCGACGCCATCCAGCACCACCAGCTTACCCTCGGCCGCTTTGGCGGAGAGCGCGGAGATCAGGCCCAAACGGCGGACCTTCTTGTTCAGCGAATAGCCATGGTCGCGCACAACCGGGCCATGCACAGCACCACCGGTACGGAATTGCGGCGCACGCAGAGAGCCCTGACGGGCGTTACCCGTGCCCTTCTGCTTGTAGGGCTTACGGGTTGTGCCCGAAACCTCGCCCATACCCTTTACCTTGTGATTACCGGAGCGGCGCTTGGCCAACTGCCAGTGAATCACGCGGGCGATAATATCCACCCGTGGCTCGGCTGCAAAAATCTCGTCGGGCAGCTCGGCGCTGCCAACGGATTTCGCATCAAAATCAACCAAATCCAGTTTCATCGGGTCAGCCCTTCAGACCGGCGGGATAAGCGGCATCAGCAGGACGCGCCTTCTTCACCGCATCGCGCACCAGCACATAACCACCCTTGGAACCAGGGACAGCACCGTGCAGCATCACAAGATTCCGCTCAAGATCAACGCTCTCAACCATCAGGTTCAGGGTCGTCACACGTTCCTGGCCGAGATGGCCGGCCATCTTCTTGTTTTTGAAGGTCTTGCCGGGGTCTTGGCGGTTACCGGTGGAGCCCAAGGAACGATGGCTGATCGAAACGCCGTGAGACGCCTCAAGACCCGCGAAATTCCAGCGCTTCATACCACCGGCGAAGCCCTTACCCTTGGTGATACCGGCAACATCGACAAACTGGCCAACGGTGAAATGAGCGGCGGACAATACCGCGCCGGGTTCCAGCAGGGCGTCTTCCGCCACGCGGAACTCAACCAGCTTCATCGCCGGCTCAACTTTCCCTTTGGCGAAGTGGCCCTTCTGCGCCTTGCTCACATTCTTAGGCTTGGCCTTGCCAATGCCCAATTGAACAGCCGCGTAGCCATCATTCTCAACGTTACGCGCCGCCACAACCTGCACCTCATCGAGATGCAGCACCGTGACCGGCACATGCGTGCCGTCTTCTTTAAACAGCCGGGTCATCCCCAGCTTTTTCGCGATCACACCGGTACGCATAATACCTATACCACCTAAGCTCAGATCTTAATTTCGACTTCAACGCCCGAGGCGAGGTCGAGCTTCATCAGCGCGTCCACAGTCTGCGGGGTCGGGTCAACGATATCCAACAAGCGGCGATGAGTCCGGATTTCGAACTGCTCGCGGCTCTTCTTATCAACGTGGGGCGAACGGTTCACGGTGAACCGTTCGATATGGGTCGGCAAAGGAATCGGCCCCCGCACCTGAGCGCCCGTGCGCTTCGCCGTGTTCACGATGTCCTTCGTGCTGTTATCCAGCACGCGATGGTCATACGCCTTCAGGCGGATACGGATGTTTTGATTGTCCATCTTAACTCGAACTCTTCAGATACAGGGGGCCGATTGATTACTTGCTGATCTGGGCAACGACGCCCGAACCAACGGTGCGGCCACCTTCGCGGATTGCGAAGCGCAGGCCTTCATCCATGGCGATCGGGGCGATCAGCTCAACAGCGATCGTCACGTTATCGCCCGGCATCACCATTTCCGTGCCTTCCGGCAACTGCACCACACCGGTCACGTCCGTGGTACGGAAGTAGAACTGCGGGCGGTAGTTGGTGAAGAACGGGGTGTGGCGGCCACCTTCCTCCTTGGTCAGGATGTAGGCCTGGCCAGAGAACTTGGTGTGCGGCGTGATGGAACCGGGAGCCGCCAGAACCTGGCCGCGCTCGATGTCTTCACGCTTGGTGCCACGCAGCAGCGCGCCGATATTGTCGCCAGCCTGACCTTGGTCAAGCAGCTTGCGGAACATTTCAACGCCGGTGACGGTGGTCTTGGTGGTCGGACGCAGGCCGACAATCTCGATTTCCTCACCAACCTTGATGATGCCACGTTCCACACGGCCGGTTGCGACGGTGCCACGGCCGGAGATGGAGAACACGTCTTCCACCGGCATCAGGAAGGGCTTGTCAACAGCGCGCTCAGGCTGCGGAATGTAGCTGTCAACCGCAGCCATCAGCTCCATCACGGCCTGCTCGCCAATCTCAGGATTGGTGTCGTTCAGCGCGCAAACAGCGGAACCCTTGATGATGGGGATATCATCGCCCGGGAAGCCGTAGTTGGAGAGCAGCTCGCGCACTTCCATCTCAACCAGCTCAACCAGATCGGGGTCAGCCAAATCCATCTTGTTCAGGAATACGACCAGAGCCGGCACGCCGACCTGGCGGGCGAGCAGAATGTGCTCGCGGGTCTGCGGCATCGGGCCGTCAGCAGCCGACACAACCAGGATGCCACCATCCATCTGCGCGGCGCCGGTGATCATGTTCTTCACATAATCCGCGTGGCCAGGGCAGTCGACATGTGCGTAGTGGCGGTTGGCGGTCTCGTACTCAACGTGAGCGGTCGAGATGGTGATGCCGCGGGCGCGCTCTTCCGGCGCCTTGTCGATCTGGTCGTAGGCGGTGAAGGTGGCGCCACCAGCCTTGGCCAGCACCTTGGTGATGGCGGCGGTGAGAGAGGTCTTGCCATGGTCAACGTGACCAATGGTTCCGATGTTCACATGCGGCTTATTGCGCTCAAATTTAGCTTTGGCCATTTAACTGCTCCGTGTGCAGGCTAATAACTTGGAATGGTCAGAAGATTACCAACGGTAATGACTGAAAGCCTTGTTGGCTTCGGCCATTCGGTGGGTATCTTCACGCTTCTTGACCGCAGAGCCGCGATTATTCACCGCATCCTGCAGCTCGTTCGACAAACGCTCTTCCATCGTGTGCTCGCCGCGCTTGCGGGCGGAGTCGATGATCCAGCGGATCGCCAGCGCCTGACGGCGCTCAGCGCGAACCTCGACGGGAACCTGATAGGTCGCACCGCCAACCCGGCGAGAGCGAACCTCGATCGCCGGCTTCACATTGTCCAACGCCTCATGGAACAGGCGCACCGGGTCGGCACTTGGCCCGCCGCGCTTCTTCAGCACGTCGAGGGCACCATAGACGATCCCTTCGGCAACAGATTTCTTACCATCATACATCAGCACATTCATGAAACGGCTGATGACGATATCACCGAACTTGGCGTCCGGCAGAACTTCGCGCTTCGTGGCGCGGCGGCGGCGGCTCATCTCAACCTCTCCTTACTTCGGACGCTTAGCGCCATAGAGCGAACGGCGCTTGCGGCGCTTCGGCAGGCCCTGCGTATCCAGAACACCACGCAAAATATGGTAGCGAACGCCCGGAAGATCCTTCACGCGGCCGCCGCGGATGAGCACAACCGAGTGCTCCTGCAGGTTATGGCCTTCACCGGGGATGTAGCTCACCACCTCAAACCCGTTGGTCAGGCGCACCTTGGCAACCTTACGAAGCGCTGAGTTCGGCTTCTTCGGGGTCGTCGTATAGACGCGGGTGCAAACGCCACGCTTCTGAGGGCAGCCCTCGAGGGCAGGCACCTTGTTGCGCTTGGCAGCCGGCTCACGGCCCTTGGCGATCAACTGGTTAATGGTCGGCATATCTCATCCTGCTACGTGTTCAAATCCCTAATTCCTCGGACAGGATCGGGCGTTCCATAAAAAAGCGCCGCGAAGGAGGTATGGAACCCATCCTTACGGAACAACATATCCAGCACACGGCCTAGGCACGGAACATTCCGCACGGCGCCGCACGCGCCAGACTTTTTATAGACCACCCGGCCCGGAACCCCGGAACCGCGAGAGTGCTCTCCTTAGAAGCGGCTCCTACCCAAGTCAAGCGATTCTCCTACACCAAACTGCAAGAAAACGCAGGCTTTCTGAATCCTCATGGCTGGGTGCGAATCAAAACGGCGCCTCAGTAAGGCGCCGTTGAGACATTTATATATGTAGAGGCAGTCGCTGCTACTCGACAGCCAGCTCTGGCTTGGAGGTCTGGCTACCCTTGGTGTCCAGCGTCTTTCGGTCTCGCCCGGCGGCAATGGAGCGCAAACGGTTCATCACCGAGCCCGTGCCCGCCGGGATAAGCCGCCCGACGATCACGTTCTCTTTCAGGCCGGTCAGCATGTCCATCTTGCCGGCCGTAGCCGCCTCGGTAAGGACTCGCGTCGTTTCCTGGAAGGAAGCGGCGGAGATGAAGCTCTGCGTTTGCAGCGAAGCCTTGGTGATGCCCTGCAGCACCGGCAGCCCCATCGCCGGCCGCTCATCAGCGCCCAGCTTGCCGTTTTCCATGTCGAACTCCACACGGTCAACCAGCTCGCCCACCAGGAAGGTCGTATCCCCTGCCTCGGTGATCTCAACCTTCTGCAGCATCTGGCGAACAATCACCTCAATATGCTTGTCGTTGATCTTCACGCCCTGCAGCCGGTAGACGTCCTGGATTTCGTTGACCAGATAGTCGGACAACGCCTCCACGCCCAGCACGCGCAGAATGTCGTGCGGCACGCGCGGGCCATCCACCAGCGGGTCGCCCTTGCGGACATAATCGCCCTCCTGCACGGAGACGTGCTTGCCCTTGGGAACCAGATACTCGGTCTCTTCGCCCGTGTCGTCGCTCTTCACGATAACGCGGCGCTTGGCCTTATAATCCTTGCCGAATTCAACGCGGCCGTCGATTTCCGCGATGATCGCATGATCCTTCGGACGCCTAGCCTCGAACAATTCCGCCACGCGCGGCAGACCACCGGTGATGTCGCGGGTCTTGGACCCTTCACGGGGAATACGCGCCAGGACGTCACCCGCCGCCACCGTGGCGCCGGATTCGATTGAAAGGATCGAGTCCGGCGAGAGGAAGTATCGGGCCTCGGTGCCGTTCGCCAGGCGCAGAATCTCGCCCTTTTCGTCTTTCAGCAGCAGGCGGGGGCGCAGATCAGCGCCGCGGGCGGACTGCTTGTAATCCACCACCACCTTGGAGGTCAGGCCGGTTACTTCGTCGGTCCGCTCTACCAGGGTGATACCTTCAATGAGGTCCGCATACTCCACGATACCAGCACGCTCGGTGATGATCGGCAGGGTGTACGGGTCCCACTCGGCCAGTTTCTGGCCACGTGCGACATCCGCCCCCTCATCCACCAGCAGGCGCGCGCCATAGGGCACGCGGAAGCGGGCACGCTCACGCTTACCGGCATCGGTGAGGACGATTTCACAATTGCGGCTCATCACCACCGGTACGCCGGCGGAATTCGTCACCACCGTGCGGTTGCGGATGACGACGCTGCCGTCATGGCTGGCTTCCACGTTGGACTGCTCAGCACCACGCTGGGCCGCACCGCCGATATGGAAGGTACGCATGGTCAGCTGCGTGCCCGGCTCGCCGATGGACTGCGCGGCAATCACGCCCACGGCCTCGCCGACATTCACCGGGGTACCGCGCGCCAGATCGCGCCCATAGCATTTGGCGCAAACCGCTATCTTGGTGTCGCAGGTCAGCACGGAGCGGATCTTCACCGTCTCGATGCCGCTCTTCTCGATCTGCTCGGCATGAGCCTCCTCGATCAGCTCATTGCGGGCCACGATCACCTCATTGGTGTTCAGGTCCAGAATGTCCTCTGCGGCGGTGCGTCCCAGAATCCGCTCGGCCAGCGAGGCGACGATCTCGCCACCATCGCGCACCGCACTCACGGTGAGGCCGCGCTCGGTGCCGCAGTCATCCTCGATGATGATGCAGTCCTGCGCCACGTCCACCAAACGGCGGGTGAGGTAGCCGGAGTTCGCTGTCTTCAACGCCGTGTCCGCCAGGCCCTTGCGGGCGCCGTGAGTGGAGTTGAAATAGTCGAGAACCGAGAGGCCTTCTTTAAAGTTAGCGATGATCGGCTGTTCGATGATCTCACCAGAAGGCTTGGCCATCAGGCCACGCATACCGGCAAGCTGAGACATCTGGGCTGCGGAACCACGCGCACCCGAATGGCTCATCATCCACACGGAGTTGGTCGGGTTGCCGACCTCCTGGCGGGAGATCTCCTTCATCATCGCAGTGGCAACAAGGTCTTTACAACGCGACCACGCGTCGACCACCTTGTTGTAACGCTCGCCAGCGGTGATCAGACCGTCCTGATATTGCTGCTCGAACTCGCGCACTTCGGCTTGCGTGGTTGCCACTAGCTCATGCTTGGAGTCGGGGATGCGCATATCGTCCTTGCCGAA
>JAGWIE010000056.1 GCA_028866445.1 Rhodospirillales bacterium
CGGCACGTCGGCCAACATCAGCCGGTAAAGCCGCATTTGCGCCGCTTCACGCTGGTAATCCAGTTCTTCGCGGAAACGCTCGCTCAGCTCAACGTAGATATCATCCTGGATGATCGCGTTATCCATCCGCTTATAAACTGCCATGGCCAGCTTCACTTGGCGCAAATCCGCCTCGATGACGCTGGGCATATCCGGGTATTGCAGCTTCACCGCCACATCCCGGCCGTCCGGCAGGGTCGCGCGATGCACCTGCCCCAGGCTGGCGGCGGCCACGGCCTCACGACTGAAGGATTTGAACTTGCTCTCCCAATCCGGCCCCATCTCGCCGGACATGCGGCGGCGCACGAAGGGCCAGCCCATCGGCGGGGCGTTGGATTGCAGCTCGGCCAACTGCTTCGCATATTCTGGCGGCAGCGCATCCGGCACGGTGGAAAGAAACTGTGCCACCTTCATCATCGGCCCCTTCAGGCCGCCCAGAAGGGATTTCAGATCCTCCGCATGGCGGGCCTGGTCGGTTTTTATGCCAAACACCCGCTCGCCTGCGATGCGCGCGGCAATGCCGCCCACGGCCCCGGAGGTCCGGGCCATGCGCCGCACTTCACCAAAGAGATTCCCGCCCCGGTCGCTCATTTCGGTTCGCTCATGCTTTTTCCAGCTCGTCGATAAAGCCTGAGATCACATCCAACCCCTTGTTCCAGAAAGCGGGGTCCGAGGCATCCAGCCCGAACGGGGCCAGCAATTCCTTATGCCGCTTGGTGCCACCTGCCGCCAGCATCTCCCGGTATTTGGCCGCGAAGCCCGGCTTGTCCGGGCTTTCCTGATAAACCGCGTAAAGCGCATTCACCAGGCAATCCCCAAAGGCATAGGCATACACATAAAACGGCGAGTGAAAGAAATGCGAGATATAGGCCCAGAAAACCTTGTAATCCGCGGTAAAGTTAAAGGCCGGCCCGAGGCTCCTGGTCTGCACATCCAGCCATATCTCGGCGATGCGCTCAGGCAGGATCTCGCCTTCGGCGCGCTCGGCATGGAACGCCACCTCGAACTCATGGAAGGCGATCTGCCGCACCACGGTGTTCAGCATGTCCTCCACCTTCTGCGCCAGCATGATCCGCCGCCGCGCGGAGTCGGTCTCGGCGTCCAGCAATGAGCGGAAGGTCAGCATTTCGCCAAATACACTGGCGGTTTCCGCCAGCGTTAACGGTGTACCCGCACCCAGATAGCCCTGCTTCGCCGCCAGGGTTTGATGCACGCCATGGCCAAGCTCATGCGCCAGGGTCATCACATCCCGCGCCTTGCCATGGAAATTCATCAGCACATAAGGGTGCACGGAGGGCACGGTGGAATGCGAGAACGCGCCCCCTGCCTTGCCAGGCCGCAGCGCCGCGTCGATCCAGTTTTTGTCAAAAAACGGCTTGATCGCCTCGGCCAGTTCCGGGTTGAAACCGCCATAGGCGTTCAACACAATATCCCGCGCCTGGGTCCAGGAGATGGATTTATCCGCATCGGCGGGCAAGGGCGCGTTGCGGTCCCAGTGCTCCAGCTTATCCAGACCCAGCCATTTGGCCTTCAGCGCGTAATAACGGTGAGAAAGGCGGCCGTAGGAGGATTTCACCGCCCCCACCAACGCATCCACCACCTCATCCTCAACCATATTCGCCCGGTTGCGGTAAGACCACGGGTGCGGGTAGGCGTGCCACTCATCCTCAATCGCCTTATCCTTGGCGATGGTGTTCAGCACGAGCGCGAATAATTTCTCATTCGCCTTCATCGCCCCGGCCACGGCCTTGGCCGCCGCCTCGCGCACAGACCGGTCTGAGTCCGACAGCTTGTTCAGCGCGGCGGAAAGGGTAAGCTCCTCGCCCTTCACCTCCACCCGCAACCCGGCGATGGTCTCATCAAACAGACGCACCCAGGCGGAATGTCCGGTCACGTCCTTTTCCATGAATAGCTGCTCAACCACATCCTCGCGCTGATGCGGCAAAAACACTCGTAAATCCCGCAGCCAGGCGGCGTAGTGCGCCAGCGCCGGGTCTTGCAGCTTGTCTTCGGGCAGGCGGTTCAGCTCCAGCGTGAAAAACAGCGTTTTGGTGCCAAGCGCGGTCACCCGCTCGGCCATGGTCTGGTAGAACTGCCCGTGTGCGGGCACGGAAGAATCCGCCGAAAACAGCAGCACCGCGTAAGACATGATGCGGCCAGGAATTTCCTGTAGCGCTTCATAGGTGCGAATCGCCTCTGCCAGTTCCGCGCCGGAAAAATTGGCGAGCTTGCCCTGGCAGGCGGCAGCGAACTTATCCGCCCCCGCCTGAACATGCTTCAGATCAGCTTCTATGCGGGGGTCCGTGGGCGCGGCGTAAAGGTCCGTGAGGTCCCAGCTCGGGAGAGGCGTTGTATTCCCGGTGGAAACCCCATCCGGCTGCCGCGCCATTTTATTCTGCTCCATGCCCGCTCCGTTTAAAACCATACCGGCATAGATTTAGGCGCTGCGCGGCGAAGGTCAAACAGGCGGGGTCTTTTGCGTTGCGCGCGGCCGCCCCACCATCCCCGCGCGCGCCAATCGGCATGACTGCCGATTGGGCTCACATGCCAATGGCGCGGCGGTAAACGTCCAGCAGTGTCTCCTGCTCTTCCACCTCGGCGGGCTCCTGCTTGCGGATGCGGATGAGCTGGCGGATCACCTTCACGTCAAACCCGGCGGATTTTGCCTCGGAAAAAATATCCTTGATGTCGCTGGCGAGCGCCTTGCGCTCTTCTTCCAGGCGCTCAACACGCTCGATGATGCTGCGCAGCCGGTCTCCGGCGATATTGGTCGGTTTCTCTTCGGTGGATACGGACATGCTCATCTCCAATGCGGGCAGCAGGGGCGGGCAGCGGGGATAGTGCGACCCGGCCCGCCGGTCAATGCGCGATTTCAGTGCCCGGATTTGGCTTCGTTCATCTTCGCCAGTTGCTCCGGCGTGGCCTGCTTCTGGTGCTTCGCCTGCCATTCCTTATACGGCATACCGTAGATAATCTCCCGCGCGTCCGCGTCGCTCAGCGCCAGCCCTTCGGCCTCCGCCGCCTCACGGTACCAGCGCGAAAGGCAGTTCCGGCAAAACCCGGCCAGGTTCATCAAATCGATATTCTGTACGTCCGTCCGGGTGCGTAAGTGCGCAATTAATGCGCGAAACGCCGCTGCCTCCAGCTTTTCATTCATTGCTTCATCCAGCCTGGGGTTGCTCAAGGCTCTGCTCCCGCTCATAATCGCGCCGTGAAACTTCGTTCATCGCGCTATAAAAACCACCGTGCGGCCAGCCAGGTGCCTATTCAAAGGCTCCTGAATGGCCTCGTTTTCCGTTTGGTAGCCTGCCGCAAGCAGCGAGCGGGCGCAATATCGCGTTCAGTGCCGGCAGGGATGCCAGGCGCTAAAGCTTTCCCACCGCGCGGGTTGCCTTTCGGCAGCCTGCCCCTTTTCCCTGCCTGAGGATATAATGGATAGAATGCGCCGCCACCGCCGTACCAAGATCATCGCAACGCTTGGCCCGGCAAGTTCAAGCCCGGAAATGATCCTGCAACTTTTCCAGGCCGGGGTGGATATGTTCCGGCTGAACTTCTCCCATGGCAGCCACGAGGACCATGCCGAACGCATCCGGATGGTGCGCGCCGTTGAAAAGCAAACCGGTCGGCCGGTCGGCATTCTGGCGGATGTGCAAGGGCCCAAG
Organism: Rhodospirillales bacterium; assembly: GCA_028866445.1. Lineage (GTDB taxonomy): Bacteria > Pseudomonadota > Alphaproteobacteria > Acetobacterales > Acetobacteraceae > Acidocella. The sequence continues at coordinate 3,702 of JAGWIE010000056.1, forward strand.
CTGCGCGTTGGCACCTTCCAGGATGGCCGCGTGCATCTGCAAACCGGGCAGCAATTCACCTTCGACATGGACCGCACCCCGGGCGACAAGAACCGCGTCTGCCTGCCCCACCCCGAGATCATCCGCACGGCGGATATCGGCTCCACCCTGCTGCTGGATGACGGCAAGCTGCGCCTGCGCGTGCTGCAGAAATTCGATGACCGCCTGGTGACCGAAGTGATCACCGGCGGCGTGCTCTCCGACCGCAAGGGCGTGAACGTGCCGGATGTGCTGCTGCCCATCCCGGTGCTCACCGAAAAAGACCGCGCCGATCTGGACTTCGTGCTGCCGCTAGGCATCGACTATATCGGCCTTTCCTTCGTGCAACGCGCTGAGGACGTGATCGAGGCCAGAGACATCGCCGCCGGGCGCGCGCTCACCATGGTGAAGCTGGAAAAACCGCAGGGGATGGATAATCTCGACGCCATCATGGATGTGACCGATTCCGTGATGGTCGCGCGTGGCGACCTCGGCGTGGAGCTGCCGCCCGAAGAAATCCCAGTGGCGCAGAAACGCATCATCCGCGCCGCTCAGCTTCGCGGCAAGCCGGTGGTGGTTGCCACCCAGATGCTGGAGAGCATGATCTCCTCACCTGCCCCCACCCGCGCCGAAGCATCGGACGTTGCCACCGCCGTGTTCGATGGCGCCGACGTGGTGATGCTCTCCGCCGAGAGCGCTGCCGGGCAATATCCCCGCGAAGCGGTGGAGATGATGGACCGCATCATCACCCGCGTGGAGCGCGACCAGGACTGGCGCATAGGGCTGGATGCCAAACGGCTGCAACCGGAAAAGAACTCGCCTGATGCCATTGCCGCTGCCGCCGTGCAGGTGGCGCATACCATCAACGCCAAAGCCATCGTGGCCTTCACCGAATCGGGTGCCACCGCCCTGCGCGTGGCGCGTGAACGGCCGGATTGCCATGTTATCGGGCTGACGATGAATGCTGGCATCGCGCGCCGCCTTTCCTGCGTTTGGGGCGTTCATGCGGTTGTGACCGATGCCGCGCATTCAATGACGGAAGCCGTTGAACAAGCTATGAAAATCGCCCGGCTGGAAGGCTTTGCCAAGGAAGGTGAGGAGATTGTGGTGGTGGCTGGTGTGCCGTTTGGTCAGGCTGGCACCACAAACGCGCTTCGCGTCGCGCGGCTTTAACGCCCCTGCAATATGATGAAACTGGGGTAACCACTTTCATCATTCTTTTATTATGAAGCTGTTGGACCTTTTCTTTGCAGCCATTCCCGCCTTGGCCATGGGGCAGTTTGGCTGTAAGGGAAAAACATCTTAAAGCTCCGACAGGTTGAGGATTTCTGCATTGTACACACCACGCAAGGCCACCGCTTACGGCAAGGCCGTTCTTGGCTTGGGGGCAGCGGCTTTGGTATTGGCCGGGTGCTCCAAGCCAGCGCCAAAAATCGCAGCCGCGCCGCCTGCCGCGCCGGTTGGGCATGTTTACCCGGTCGCGGTGGATATGCCACCGCCGGTTTCCCCCCGAATCAAATTCACGCCCGCTGACAAGGAAAAATTTCAGCAGGCTTTCAACATCGTCGGGCTGAAATCAGCCCTGATGGTGGCGGCACTCTCCTGTGACGAGCAGCCCCAATACGATGCCTTTATGAACACCTTCCAGCCGCATGTGCTGGCAGAGCAGCATAAGATGGACGCTTATTTCTATAAGGCCAGCGGCCCTTATAGCGGGCAGAAGATGGAGGATACCTTCATCACCTTGCTGGCCAACAACCAGTCCGTAGCTGGTATCGCGCAGGGGCAAATCTTTTGCGTGAATAATGGCGCGGAGTTCAAAGCGGTACTGGCTTTGAAAACCCCACAGGAACTGGATAGCTTCGTGACCGACGAACCGCCCTCCGCCCAGATGGCAAGCGCCACTCCGGCGCAATAACGAAGCTCTCTGACAAAAACCCGCCTGATGGCGGGTTTTTATAACTTCAACTTATTATTTCATCGCAACCGACAAACAAAATCGAACGGTTGTACTCTAAAACGCTGCCTCTTCAAAAATCCGGGTCACGTCGCCGCTCCACTCACCATGGTAGCGGGCCAGCCAATGTTCGGCCTGGGTTGGCGCACCGGCGGCAATTTCCCATAGTGGCACCAAGTAGAGCGTTTCGTCCTGTCCTTCCTGGTTCAGGCGGGCGCGGGCCTTCAGCCCGCTGGCGGCAATAGCGACAACCTCCCTGGCAAAGTCGCGCAGCGTGCCTGCGCCGAATTTCGTGTTGATGCCGGTGGCGGGCACGGCGGCGCGCAAAGCCAGAATCTCCGCATGTGTTAACCCCTTCACCAGCGCCTGGGCTGCGGAAAGAGCCGCCGGGTCGTAGAATATCCCAGTCCAGAGAGCGGATTGCGCCAGCATCATTGCCCTGCTGCCGGAATCAGCCCCGCGGGTTTCGATATATTTCTTTAAGCGCACATCCGGAAAAGCGGTGGTGGAATGGTCCGCGAAATCGCCGATGGTGGCGCGCTCGCCCGGCAGCGCCTCCAGCCTGCCCGCCATAAAATCCCGGAAGGAGGCACCCGCCACGTCGTGATACATGCCATCCCGGTAGACAAAATACATCGGCACATCGAGCAGCCAGTTGGCATAGGCTTCGAAACCAAAACCATCCTCGAAGATCATCGCGGGAATGCCGGAGCGGGCATTATCCGTATCGCCCCACACATAAGCACGGTTGGAAAGCAGGCCGTTCGGCTTGCCTTCATAAAAAGGCGAGTTGGCGAAAAGCGCCGTGGCCAGAGGCTGCAGCGCGCTGCCCACCCGCATCTTCGCCACCATGTCCGCCTCGGAGGTGAAGTCCAAATTCACCTGCACGGTGCAGGTGCGCAGCATCATGTCCAGCCCGCGCGTGCCGACCTTGGGCATATAGGCGCGCATGATTTTGTAGCGGCCCTTTGGCATCCAATGAAAATCCGCGCGGCTGGCGGTGGGATGAAAGCCCAGCGGCGCAAAGCCGAGGCCGAGGCCGGGCGCGACATCGTGCAGCCGGGCGATATGCGCATCCAACTCCGCCGCGGTTGCGTGCAAGTTCGCCAATGTGGCACCGGAAAGCTCGAACTGCCCACCAGGCTCCAGCGAGAGCGAGGCACCACCCTTGCCCTTCAGCCCGATGATATTGCCATTGTCGAGAATCCCCTCCCAGCCATCCCGCGCCTGGGTGGCGCGCAGCAACGCGCCAATGCCGCCAGGCCCTTCATAAGCGGGTGGAGCAAAGCCATCACGGCGGAAGCCGAAGGCTTCGTGTTCGGTGCCGATGGTGTAATCCGCCGGTGGTTTGCAGCCGGATTCCAGATAGGCCGCCAGATCTGAAACGCTGGTTATCTCGCGCGTGTCGGCGTCGCCGGGGTTAGACAAAGTTTTCGTTCCTTCAAAATCTCTAAGGCTGCGCCGCCAGAAGCAGCGCCAACCCGGCTATGGCGGCGGTCTCGGCCCGCAGGATGCGGCGCCCCAATGACACGCGTGTAATGATGGGTATGCGAGCGATAGCTTCAAGCTCTTGATCGGTAAAGCCGCCCTCCGGACCGATCATTAATGCGCTGGGTCCAGTGGCGGGGCCGAGCAGATTGGAGGTCCGGCGTTCATCCGCCACGAATAAGGCCCGCTCAGGCCAGGCGGCCAACAGTTTCATCACCGGCACAGGTTCGCGGATTTCCGGCACGTGCAGGCGCTCGCATTGCTCCGCCGCTTCAATGGCGATGGCGCGCAAACGCTCAAGATTCACATGGTCGGCATTGGTGCGGGCGGTGATGATGGGCTGGATGACGGAAACGCCCAGCTCCGTCGCTTT
>JAGWIE010000057.1 GCA_028866445.1 Rhodospirillales bacterium
CGGCTCGCCGGTGTCACCGGCTGGCCGGTCGCCCATTCCCGCTCCCCCCGAATCCACGGCACCTGGCTGAAGCGCCACGGGATAGACGGCGCCTATGTGCCGCTGCCGATAAAGCCGGAAGATTTCGCCATTGTGGTGCCCGTTTTGGCTAAGGCTGGGTTCGCGGGGGTGAATGTCACCATCCCGCATAAGGAAGCAGCGTTCGCAATCTGTACCAGAGTGGATGACTCAGCCCGCGGCGCCGGGGCGGTCAACACGCTGGTTTTCACGCCAGCCGGAATCGAGGGCCGCAATACCGATGGCTATGGTTTCATCGCCAATCTACGCGCGCATGGCGTAAACCCGGCTGCCGGGCCGGTGCTGATTCTCGGCGCTGGCGGAGCCGCGCGCGGCATCGGCGCCGCCTTGCAGGATGAAGGGGCGGAGATCACCTTCACCAACCGCACGCCGGAGCGCGCGGCGGCGCTGGCAGCGGCATTGCCCCCTGCCAAAATACTCCCCTGGGAAAACCGCGCGGCAGCCCTGGGCGATTACGCGCTGCTTATCAACACCACCTCGCTCGGCATGGCGCATGAACCGCCTTTGGCAATGGATCTTTCCCGCGCTGCCCCCGGCCTCGCGGTGGCGGATATTGTGTTCGCGCCGTTGGAAACCCAGCTTCTGGCCGAAGCCAAAGCACGGGGCCTTAAGCCGGTCGAAGGGCTGGGGATGCTGCTGCATCAGGCGGTGCCGGGGTTTGAGGCCTGGTTCGGCGTGCGGCCAGTGGTGGATGACGAGCTCTACCGGATTGCCGCGGCATGATGCGTATTGGCCTCACCGGCGGCATCGGCATGGGCAAATCCACCGTGGCGGGCATGTTCGCGGCGCGCGGCGTGCCCGGCTTCAACGCGGATGACGAGGTGCACCGGCTGCAAGCCCCTGGCGGGGCTGCCATTCCCGCCATTGCAGCCGCGTTTCCCGGCACGGTGCAGGATGGCGTGCTGAACCGCCCGCAGCTACGCACCATCGTGCTGGCTGATCCCGCCCGGATGCGTGAGCTGGAAGCCATCATGCACCCTTTGGTGCGGGCCGCCCAGGCGCGGTTTATTGCCGATGCCGAGGCCAAGGGCAGCGCCGCCGCATTGCTGGACATTCCATTGTTATTTGAAACCAACCGCCAGGCTGATTTTGACAAACTGGTTGTGGTCTCCTGCCCGCGTGAAACCCAGATTGCGCGGGTGCAGCGGCGCGGGCTCAGCCTTGCGGAAATAGAGGCGATTATCGCCCGGCAAATGCCGGACGAGCAAAAACGCGCCCGGTCGGATTACGTAGTGGAAACCGGCGGTGCATTGGAAGAAACCGAGGTGCAGGTGCAAGCCATCCTTAAGGAGCTGGGGTTATGAGCCGTGCTGTTTTGTTCGACACCGAAACCACGGGCTTCGAGCCGCTTACCGGCGATAGGGTGATCGAGATCGCCGCCATAGAGCTGGAAAACGACCTGCCCACCGGCAAACAGTTTTATGCGCTGCTGGACCCTGAACGCGACATCCCCGCAGACAGCACCAGGGTGCATGGCATCACCAGCGCGCATGTGGAGGGCAAGCCGAAATTCGCCGAGGTGGCGGAGGCAATGTTGGAATTTTTTGGTGATTCCCCGCTCATTGCCCATAACGCGCCGTTCGATTTCGGGTTCATCTCGGCTGAGCTGGAGCGGATCGGCAGGCCTGCGCTGGATAAATCCCGGATGATCGACACGCTGGTGCTGGCCAAGCAACGCTTCCCCGGTATGCCCAACAGCCTGGATGCGTTGTGTCGGCGCTTCGAGATCGACCTTTCCGCCCGCACCACGCATAACGCCCTGCTGGACTGTATGTTGCTGGCGGATGTGTATGTGGAACTCACCGGTGGCCGCCAGCGCGGGCTGGTGCTGGAGAGCGAGGCTTCGCTTGCCTTCGCGCAATACGCGGCGCCGGCTCAGCGCACCCCGCGGCGCATTGATCTGACCGATACCCAGCGCGAGGCTCATGCGGCTTTTATTTCGCAGATCAAGGAGCCGGTTTGGTTGAAGGAATAGGTTCTTCGCGGTTGAACGATACCGGCAGCGCCGCCAGGGCCTTGTGTTTGGCGCCATACCAAAGGCTCCAGAGCAGCAGCAGGCCGAATATGCCGTACCCGATAAACGGCCCCAGCAGCAGGTAGCGGCTGATCGGCCACACCCAGGCCAGAAAACATAGAAGCGCCGTCTGCACAATCAGCCCAACCCCCCACACCGCGGTCATTAACCGGAAAATCCGGCGTATGGCAGGGCTTTGCCACATCGCTTCAAACTGCATTGCGCCGGATTCCGTGTTCCGCGCGGAAGTGGCGCGCGCCAGGTAAAAAATCAGCGGCTTTTGCATCAGCAGCGAGGCGAGAAACAACACGCCCATCGCCCCGGTTACCAGCGCATCGCGGATTTGAATCAGCCGCGCCGAACCGCCCATGGCCGTGGCGGCGAGGGTGAAGATAATGCTGGCCACGACGACAACGGAAATCGCATCCAGCCGCCGGGTTTTGGCCAGCTCGAAGCCGCTCCATAACAGCGGCGGCAAGGCTGAGGCGATTAGTGCATTCGTATCGCCATACCGGCCATCTAGTGCTTCATACACGAGGTACGGTGCCAGGAAATTGGCACCAATCTCGGGGGCGAGGCGCAGGGCAGCCTTCAGCGGATAAGCCCGCTCATGGGGGAGGAGGCGATGGCGTAGGTCTTTCGGGGCATCCGCCCGGCCTCAAAGGCGAGCCTTCCTGCCACCACGGCATGTTTCATCGCCACACCCATCTTCACCGGGTCGCCCGCCATGGCGATGGCGGAATTCACCAACACCGCGTCGCAGCCCAGCTCCATGGCGTAGGTAGCGTCCCATGCCGTGCCCACCCCGGCATCCACCAGCACCGGCACTTTAGCTTGTTCGATAATCGTCTGGATCATAACGGGGTTTTGCACGCCAAGCCCCGAGCCGATGGGTGCCCCCAGCGGCATGATGGCAACACAACCCATATCCTCCAGCCGCTTCGCTGCCACAGGGTCATCGGCGCAATACACCATCACCTCAAACCCGTCTTTTATCAGCGCCTCGGCGGCCAGCAGGGTTGCGGCCATATCCGGGTACAGCGTGGGCGGTGGCCCCAGCACTTCCAGCTTCACCAGGTTCCAGCCACCGGCCTCGCGCGCCAGGCGGAGCGTACGCACGGCCTCATCGGCGGTAAAGCACCCGGCGGTGTTGGGCAGGTAGGTGTAACGCTTCGGGCTCACGAAATCCTGCAGCATCGGGGCGTTGCGGTCTGAAAGATTTACCCGGCGCACCGCCACGGTCACCATTTCCGCGCCTGATGCCTCGATGGCGGCGGCGGTGGTTTCCAGGTCTTTATATTTGCCGGTGCCAACCACCAGCCGGGAGGAAAAATGCCGCCCGGCGACGGTCCAGCCCTGCGTGGTCTGCGCGATACCGTCCATAGTCCTAACCGCCTCCAACAAAATGCACGATCTCCAGCGCGTCCCCCGCATTAAGCCCGGTTACGGCGTATTGCGAGCGTGGCACAATTTCAAGATTGCGTTCCACCGCCAGCTTGCGGGTGTCCAGCTCCATCAGCGCAACGAGCCCGGCAACTGTTGTTCCGGTTGGTACGCGCATCGATTCGCCGTTCACGGTCAGCTCGATCTGTTCGATTATCTGGCTCATGTGCCTATTATCGGCCCCCAGCCCATAGCCTGCAAGGCGGCCAGAACTGCGAGCAGAACATAGCCATATGCGCCCAAGCGGGCATGGCAGTATGTTAAACACAACACATTGATAAAAATATGTTTTATAACATGGTCGGCACCATATAAATTGCCCTGTCCGGATTGGCGCCCGCAAAATCGCGCGGGCAGATTTGGCGGCGCGCGGGCACTATGCTACCGCAACCGGCACCATGGCAGCACCGCTTATCCTGGTCCTGAACGGACCAAACCTGAATCTCCTCGGCACGAGGGAACCCGATTTATACGGACACGGCACGCTGGACGACCTTGAAACCCTATGCGCTGAAGTCGCGGAAGGTGCGGGGCTTTCCATCGAGTTCCGGCAGAGCAACCATGAAGGTGAGCTGATCACCTGGGTGCAGGAAGCGGCCAATTCCGCCGCGGGCCTCATCATTAACCCTGCCGGCTACTCTCACACCTCCGTCGCGCTGATGGACGCGCTGAAGGCGATCGATATCCCGATCATCGAGGTGCATCTCTCCAACATCCACCAGCGAGAAGCCTTCCGGCAGCATTCCTATGTGTCCCATGCGGTCACGGGCGTGATTTGCGGGTTGGGGTTTGCGGGCTATAGGCTCGCTCTGCTGGCCCTCTCTGAAATTCTGGAAGAAGACGAACAATGAGCCTTTCCTTCGACCCGAAGGCGCTTGCGGAACTAGCGGCGCTGCTGAACAAAACCGGCCTCTCCGAGATTGAGCTGGAGGAGGGTGGCCGCAAAGTTCGCCTTGCCCGAATTTTAGCGCCGGTTGCCGTGCCTGTGGCTGCCGCGCCAGTTACCGTTGCTGCGCCCGCCGCGGCCTCGGCCCCGGTGGCGGCTGCCCCCGCCGCCGATCCGGCCAAGCATCCCGGCACGGTGAAATCCCCCATGGTGGGCGTTGCCTATCTCTCCGCTGAGCCCGGCACGCCGCCTTATGTATCGGTTGGCCAGAAGGTCGAAGCTGGTGCAACCCTGCTGCTGATCGAGGCGATGAAGACCTTCAATCAGATTAAAGCTCCGCGCGGCGGCACCATAACGCAGATTCTCGTGGCCAGCGGCTCGCCGGTGGAATTCGACGAACCGTTACTGATCATCGAGTGACCAGGACCCGCGGCTGACATGTTTAAAAAAATCCTGATCGCCAATCGCGGTGAAATCGCGCTGCGCGTTTTGCGCGCTTGCCGCGAGATGGGCATCGCCTCTGTTGCCGTGCATTCAACGGCGGATGCCGAGGCCATGCATGTGCGCCTGGCTGATGAAAGCGTTTGCATTGGCCCCGCTTTGGCGCGGGACTCCTACCTGAACATGCCCGCCATCATTTCAGCGGCGCTCATCACCGGCGCGGAGGCGATCCACCCCGGCTATGGCTTCCTTTCCGAGAACGCCAAATTCGCGGAAATGGTAGAGGCTCACGGGCTGGTGTTCATCGGTCCCACGGCGGAGCATATCCGCATGATGGGCGATAAGATCACCGCCAAAACCACCATGGCAGCACTCGGCGTGCCGTTGGTGCCGGGCTCGCCGGGTGAGCTTGCCTCGCTGGAAGAAGCGCATGAGGTGGCCGAACGGATTAAATACCCCGTGCTCATCAAAGCCGCTGCGGGTGGTGGCGGGCGCGGCATGAAGGTGGCGAAAACCAAGGAGGAGCTGGATTCCGCCTGGCGCGAGGCCCGTGCCGAATCCCTCGCCGCCTTCGGCAACAACGCGGTCTATATGGAGAAATATCTCGACAGGCCGCGCCATATCGAGCTGCAAATTCTGGCTGATAACCATGGCGAAGTGGTGCATATCGGCGAGCGGGACTGTTCGCTGCAGCGCCGCCACCAGAAAGTGCTGGAAGAAGCCGGTTCCCCGGTGATTTCAGCCGAGGCGCGCGATGCCCTGGGCAAGACAGCGACGGATGCGCTGAAGAAATTCGGCTACCGCAACGCCGGCACGCTGGAATTTTTGTACCAGGACGGGCAGTTCGCCTTCATCGAGATGAACACCCGTTTGCAGGTGGAGCATCCGGTTTCGGAAATGATTTCCGGGCTGGACCTCGTGCGTGAGCAGATCCGCATCGCGGCGGGCGCGCAGCTGGGCTATACGCAGGAGGATCTTACCTTCTCCGGCCATGCCATCGAATGCCGCATCACGGCGGAAGACCCCGAGACCTTCACACCCTCTCCCGGCAAGGTGGAGGTTTTTCATCCGCCGGGTGGGCTGGGCGTGCGGGTCGATTCAGCCCTTTACGCCGGTTACCGCGTGCCCCCGCATTACGACAGCCTGATCGCCAAGCTGATCACCTATGGCAAAACGCGCGATGAGGCCATTGCCCGTATGCGCCGGGCCCTCACGGAATTCGTCGTCACCGGGATCAAGACGACCATCCCCTTGCATCAGAAAATTCTAGAAAATCCGGAATTTCAATCCGGCGAATACACCATTCATTGGTTGGAGCGTTTCGTCTCCGAGGGATGAAGCGCCCTCTATATTCGTGATTGAGGGACCGCCTTTTTGCCGAGTGCGGCCCTTTTGTGTTCCGCGGTCTGGCTTGCCCGCGCGGCAGCGCGATATTTGGGGCCATGACCAACCTGACAGACCTTGTTGCCCTGCAAACTAGCCCACCCGCCTTCACCCGGGAGGCGGCCGAACAAATGGCCCGTGAAATTTTTGGAGCGGCCGGGGAAGCCCGACCACTTTATGGCGAGCGGGACCAGAATTTCCGCATCCAGCCCGCCGAAGGCCCGGGGATTGTTTTAAAAATCCTCGGCCCCACGGAACTGCCGGAGGCGTTGGATTTCCAGATTTCCGCCCTCGATCATATCAAAATGATGGACCCCAGCCTGCCGGTGCCGCGCGTGTGCCGCACGGCGGCCGGCGAGGCTTATGTTTACGTGAAGGATGCGGCGGGTACGCCGCATATGGTGCGGGCGCTGGAATTCCAGCCGGGGCGGGTGATGGATGCCATCGGGCCCACGCCCGGCCTGCTGCGCGATGTGGGTGCCACGCTGGCGCGGCTGAATAAGGCGATGGCGAATTTTTTTCACCCCGGTGCCGGGCAGAAGATTGTGTGGGATCTGCGTGCCATCGAGACCATGCGGCCCTTCGCGGCGCTGATTGAACCGGCGGCGGACCGGGCGCTGGTGGAAGCGGTGCTGGATCGTTTCCTGGCCTTCCACCCGGCATTGGCCAAGCTGCGCCACCAGCCGGTGCATAATGATTTGCACCCCGGCAATATGCTGGTGAACGAAGATGCCAGCCGCCTGATCGGGCTGCTGGATTTCGGCGACATGATCCACGGTCCGCGGATCTTCGACCTGGCCGTGACCGCCGCCGAAACGGTTGGGCAGAGCCTGGACCCCATCACCTACGCCACCCATGTCGTCGCCGGGTATGATGCGGTGAACCCGCTGGAGCCTGCCGAATTTGAGGCGCTGTTTGAGGCGATCATCGCCCGCCATGCGCTGGCCGCCACCATCATGGCCTGGCGTCAGCAGAATGACCCCGCCGGGGCGGAGAAGTTGGCGGCGCTGGCGGGCATCGGCATCGCCGCCATCCAGGCTTATCTGGCCGAGGGCAAGGAGAGGGTGGTGGCCCGCTTCCGCGCCGCCTGTGCCGCACCCATGGAGGCGGACAGCGCTGGCCTGGCCGCCCGGCGGTTTGCCGTGCTGGGCAAAGGGCTGGAGCTTTCCTACGAGCAGCCGGTGCATCTGGTGTATGGCAAGGGCGTGCATCTCTACGCGCCGGACGGCACGGAGTATCTGGATGCCTATAACAACGTACCCTCCGT
>JAGWIE010000058.1 GCA_028866445.1 Rhodospirillales bacterium
TCTGAGCTTTCGCTGGCGGGGATTTGGCCCGGCATGAAGCCTTTGTCTTTCCAGCGCTGGATCTGCGCCATCAGCGCGTTGGGCGGCCAGCGTTTGAAATCGATCCGTGCTGCTTCGAGAATCTGCTTGAGCAGGCGGAGCTGGTCGTCCGTGTCCAGAATCGAGAAGCTGCTGGTCAGGCCCACCCGTTCAGCAAAGCGGCGAAGCATCCGGGCGCAGAGGGAATGAAACGTACCGAGCCACAGCCCTTCCTGCGGCCCGCCCATAATCTTGGCCACACGCTCGCGCATTTCCCGCGCGGCTTTATTGGTGAAGGTGACGGTGAGAATCTGGTTGGGGAAGGCGCGGCGGCTGAGGAGGATATGCGCGAAGCGGGTGGTGAGCACGCGCGTTTTGCCGGTGCCGGCCCCCGCCAGCACCAGCACGGGCCCGTCTGTTGCCTCTACGGCTTCGCGCTGGGCAGTGTTCAGCCCGGCGAGATAATCGCTCATGCGGCCGGCGGCTGCGGCTTTACGCCCAGTATGCGCGAGATGGCGTAGACGAGGTCCGGCCGGTTCAAGGTGATGAAATGGAACTCATCGATGCCGTTAGCCTGTAGGATGCGCACCTGCTCGGCACAGGTCGCGGCTGCGACCATGCGGCGCGTTTCCAAATCATCCTCCAGCCCCTCAAACAGGCCAGCCATCCATTTCGGCACGTTGGTCCCGCAATTGGCGCAGAACTTCGCCGCTTGCACGAAGTTGGAGATCGGCATGATGCCCGGCACGATCGGTGCCTTGATTCCGGCCGCCAGCGCCCGATCAAGAAAGCGCAGAAACGCGTCATTATCGTAGAACATCTGGGTGATCGCGCGGGTCGCCCCGGCATCCAGCTTGCGCTTGAGGTTGTCGAGATCGGCCTCCGCACTCACTGCCTGCGGATGAATCTCCGGGTAGGCGGCGACGCTGATCTCGAAATCAGCAACCCGCCGTAACCCCGCCACCAGATCCACCGCGAAATCATAGCCGCCAGGGTAGGGCGCGAAAACCTCGCCCTTCGGCGGATCGCCGCGCAGCGCCACGATATGTTTGACCCCCGCTTCCCAATATTGCCGGGCGATATTATCGATTGTCTCACGCGTGGCCCCCACGCAGGTGAGGTGCGCGGCCGGTGTCAGCGCGGTCTCCCTCGCCAGTTTCACGACCGTCGTATGCGTGCTCTCCTGCGTTGAGCCGCCAGCGCCATAGGTTACCGAAACAAAGCGTGGGTTGAGGGGGCCAAGCCGTTCGACACAGGCCCATAGCTGGGCTTCGAGCGCCGGTGTTTTGGGCGGCATGAATTCGAACGAGATGGCAGGCGGTTCCGCGCCTTCACGCGCGGGCAGGGGGGCGATCCGCTCGCCGGTGGCCCAGCGTTCCAGAGTGTGTCGGACAGGGGAATGTGTCATATTAGCGTGCTCCGTCAGCCGCGTTAGGTGGCAGGCCGGGCGGGTTTAAGCAAGTGGCATGAGGGCCACAGGCTAAATGAAGCTCTGGCTACCCAGTTGACGGAACGGTAATGACGCACAATTTTGATACGGCGCCGCGTGGGCTGGCCCGGAAGTCAGGAGAAGTAAGATGACGAAGTTGAACCGCCGGCTGAGGCAAGGCTTGGCCTTCACCGTTCCAGCCTTGGCCCTGGCTACGGCGCTCTCGGGTTGCGCAACGGCCCCCCCGAAATCCGACACGGCAGATTATCAGGCTTATCAGCAGCTTAATGACCCGCTTGAGCCAGCAAACCGGGTTTTTTATACGGTGAACGACAAGCTGGACACCTACTTCATGAAGCCGGTGGCTGAAGGGTATGTGCATATCACCACCCAGGGCATCCGCAACCATGTGGGGGATTTTGCCTCTAATATCGGCGAGCCCGCGCGGATGCTGAATTTCATGGCTGAAGGACATTCCAAGGATGCAGGCACCTCTCTGGTGCGGTTTGTGGTTAATTCCACAATTGGTATCGGCGGTATCTTCGACCCGGCAGCTTCCATGGGTTACCCGGAAACGGATACCGATTTTGGTTTGACGCTTGCCAGTTGGGGTGTGCCTGCTGGGCCCTATCTCTATTTGCCGTTCTTCGGGCCTTCCGGTGTGCGAGACGCGGCCAATTACCCGGTGGAGTGGTTTGCCACCCCCATGGAGGCAGCCCCCGCGAGCGGAGCACTTTCTGATTTCGGCTACTCAGAAACGGGGCTTCACCTTGTAAACACCAGGGCGGAGCTGATTCAGCCGATCGACCAGATTAAAGCCACGGCTCTGGACCCCTATGCCACATTCCGGAGCCTTTATCGCCAATCTCGTGCCTCACAATTGCAGCAGATTGATCAGCGCGACAACCGAACCTGGCCGGATTGGTACCACCAGCCGGCTCAATGAGGATTAAAGGACAGATCATGTATTTTCGTCGATTCATTCTGGGGGCTGCGGCCTCTGTTCCCGTGTTGGCCTTGATGGCGGGCGCCGCGCAGGCAGTAACAACCGACCAGGCCAAGAGCTTCATCTCAGATTCGGGTAACAAGCTGGTTGCCATCGTTAATGGCAGCGGCTCAGAGAGCCAGAAAGCTGGCCAGTTGCGCGGCCTGGTGAACCAGATCGTCGCTGTGGACCAGGTGGGGGATTATGTTCTGGGGCGCTATAATAATGTGGCCACCCCGGCGCAGAAACAGCAGTTCCAGACGCTGTTTCACCAGCTTTTGAGCTATAACATCACTTATCAGATCAAGGCTTATCAGGGTGTTACGTTCACCGTGAACAGCGCCACCCAACAGGGCAATGACGTGCTGGTGGACACCACCGTGACCGCGCCCCAAAAAGCCCCCGCCGATGTGGGCTGGGTGGTGGAGGATGATGCTGGGCAGCCGAAGATTATTGACGTGATTGTGGCGGGCACCAGCCTGCGCATTACCACCCGCAACGACTATGCGGGCGTGATTACTGATAATGGCGGGCAGGTTTCGGCGTTGCTTAGCGCCATGCAGAGCCAGATATCGAAGATCTCCGCGGCGCAATAAGAGCCGGGAATGAAAAGGGGGCCGAATGGCCCTTTTTTTTATGGCCTCAGGGCGAGGCTGCACCTGAACTATCCCCCGGCGCGGCGGGCGGGGCAGGCGGCGGGTTGAGCAGCTTGTTCCAGTCCAGCGGCGGCATCTCACCTGTTTTCTGGCCATTTATCGTTACGCCGTTTTTGCCGTAAGCCGTGCTCACCGTAAGTACCTGCCCATCGGCCTGGGTTGTGGTGAGGTAGGGCGAGAGCCGTGCCTCAAATTGGCTCACATCATTCTGTAGCGCAGGGTAGGCGGTGGTGAGGGCGCTGGTGAGCTGGTCGAGATGGTTGGCAGTTAAATTTCCCGTACCTGAAGGTTGGGCGGCGTTGTCAAATGCCACGCTGCCCTTGGCCTTGAGCTGGCTGGGACCGAGCGTGAGGGTGAGATTGCCCTGGCCGCTGCCACCGGCGAGCGCCCATTGATGCAGGCTTTGCAGCATAAAATGTATGCGCGCGTCACCAGGGGGAAGGGAAGCCACCTGTTTGGCGATGCTTTGCCAATCCAGCGGGCCGGAAAGCCGCATTGAAAGGCCGAGATAAGCGATCTGCCCATTGAACGGCAGATTGATGAGCCGCGAGAGGATGGGCGAAAGCTGAAAATGGTTCAGTTTTTCATCCAGCAGCATCGCTGTTTGGCTGGGGCCTGCCTTGGCATCCAGCGATTCGTGCAGCACCAGGCTGTCGATTTGCGCCACTTGCAGGCTGCCATTGCTGGCCAGCAGATTGATACCGGCGAAGCGCGCATCGCCGCCGGTGATGGGGTTGTCGGTATTGCCGGTCCAGAGCGAGGGCGAGAGTTTCTCGGTAACGTCCGCTACGGCAAACGTCAGGGCGCCGGAGGCTTCCGGCGTGGATATGGTGATGCTTTGCGGCATATCTACGTGCAGAAGCAGTGGGGAGAGGAGGTTAATATGCATACCGATGCTGGCGGCGCGCGCGCTTATTGCCGGTGCGGAGGCATCTGGCCGGGATGCCCAGCTAGGGTTTGCCAGGGTTACGCTGGCGACAAGCGGGGAGTTGCTGGTGGTGAGCTTGTCGTAGCTGATCTGCACCGTGCCGGACGCGTTTGCCCGGTTAATTTCGGCGGCGACAAGCTGTTTCAGCCGCATTTCAGCATAAAGCCACACCCCCAGCCAGACCAGAATGATTAAAACAATGAGCCCGGCCAGCCCTTTGATAAAACCCCGCATCAGCGTTCCTCTCAGGATTTGTTTTCGTCTCCGTTGTGCCGCACCCTTGACCCGGGGCCAAGGGTGGAGGCTTTAGCATCTGCATGAAGATTTATTCGGATTGGCGGGCCTTGCCGCCCGTAGCGCGGGGCGCCAGCGTGGCCATGGGCAATTTTGACGGTGTGCATATTGGCCATGTGGCCGTGCTGCGCGCCGCTCATGCCGCCCGGCCGGACGCGCCGCGGGCTGTGCTGACCTTCGAACCGCATCCGCGAGAGTATTTTCGCCCGCAGGACCCGCCCTTCCGCCTGACCCTGGCCGCTGAGCGTGAAGCGGCGCTGGCGGCGCTGGGGGTGGAGTTTTTATACGAGTTGCCGTTCGATACGGCGTTCTCCCATCTCACCGCCGAGGCCTTCGTGCAGGACATTTTGTTCAAGGGCATAGGTGCTGTGCATCTCTCCTGCGGGGCGGATTTCGCCTTTGGCCACCGCCGCGGGGGTGATGTGGAGTTTCTGGCGGCGCGGGCCGAGGCGCTGGGTATCGGGCTTTCCATCGTGCCACCGGTCGCGGATACGCAAGGCCCGGTTTCCTCCACGCGCATCCGGCGCTTATTGCAGGATGGTTACCCGGAGCGCGCGGCGGTTTTGTTGGGCCGGCCATGTTCCATAAGGGGCGAGGTTGTGCATGGCGATGCCCGGGGGCGGACCATCGGATTCCCCACGGCGAATATCGCCCTTGGGCGGCATTTGGAGCCACAGCGCGGGGTTTATGCCATAACCGCCAGGATTGGGAGCAAGCTGGTAAAGGGTGTGGCCAATATCGGCTCCCGCCCTACGGTGGGGGGCACGGAGCCCCGGCTGGAGGCGCATTTCTTCGATTTCGACGGCGATTTATACGGGCAGGAACTTTCAGTGCAGCTACGCCATTTTATCCGCGAGGAGCAGAAATTTGCCTCCTTTGATTTGCTGAAGGCGCAGATTGGCCGCGATGCCACCCATGCCCGCCGCCTGCTTGACGCTTTGCCGGGCAGCGCCGCATAAATGCGCCATGACCGGCCATTACATACGAATTATACCGCCTGCCCGGGCCTGAAACGGGTTTTCGCCGCGTCTTTTTCCACCGCCTGGTGATGGTTTTCCATGAGTGATTCGTTGACCGATTATAAATCCACCGTGTTTTTGCCGCGCACGGAATTCCCCATGCGCGGGGAATTGCCCAAGCGCGAGCCGGAGATGCTGCGCCGCTGGGAGGAGATGAACCTATGGGCGCGCCTGCGTGCGGCGGCCGAGGGTAAAACGCCCTTCGTGCTGCATGATGGCCCGCCTTACGCCAATGGCAATCTGCATATCGGCCACGCGCTGAACAAGATTCACAAGGATGTCATCAACCGCGCGCAATCCATGGCCGGGCGGGATGTGGATTATATTCCCGGCTGGGACTGCCACGGCCTGCCGATTGAGTGGAAGGTTGAAGAAAAATACCGCGCCAAAAAGCTGGATAAAGACCAGGTTCCGGTTCTGGAATTCCGCAAGGAATGCCGGGAATATGCGCAACATTGGTTGGAGGTGCAGTCCGCTGAGTTCCAGCGCTTAGGCGTGATGGGCGATTGGGCGCGGCGTTATGCGACGATGGATTTTGCGTCCGAGGCGGCGATTGCAGGCGAGATCGGCAAGTTTCTGATGAACGGCGCGCTGTATCGAGGCTTGCGGCCGGTGATGTGGAGCCCAGTTGAGAAAACCGCTTTGGCGGAAGCCGAGGTCGAGTATCACAACAAGAAGGACACGGCGATTTATGTGCGGTTTCCTATCCAGGTAACGCCCGTTCGACCCTATACCGACGCACACGACAAGGCTGATGATTTGCTCGGTGCGTCGATTGTCATTTGGACAACGACGCCTTGGACTATTCCCGGTAACCGTGGCTTGGCGGCTGGTGCAGGATTCACATACGCACTGATTAAGGTCACGGAAGTCGCTGAAGGAAGCTTCGCTAAAATTGGTGAAAAACTTCTAATTGCCGAAGATCTACTTGAGAAGGCAACGAAGGAAGTTGGAATCGCAGCTTATCAGGTTCAGTCCAGTTTCACGGGCGCGGAATTGGAAGACCTGCGGGCGGCGCATCCGTTGAGCGCTTTTGATGGATATCGTTTTGATGTCCCCTTGATGCTGGGTGATTTTGTTACGACCGACGCAGGTACTGGCATCGTGCACATGGCCCCCGGCCATGGCGAGGATGATTTCGCGCTGTGCAAAGCTCATGGAATTTCAGTGCCGGATACGGTGGCGGATGACGGCACGTACTACCAGAATGTGCCGCTGTTTGCGGGGCTACATGTGTATAAGGCGGCGGACCCGGTTTGCGCGAAGCTGATCGAGGCGGGGAATCTTTTGCATCGCAACGAGTTCATGCACTCCTACCCCCATAGCTGGCGGAGCAAGGCACCGCTGATCTACCGCGCCACGGCGCAATGGTTCATCCGCATGGATGGCGAGGACAAGATCCGCGAGAAGGCGCTTACCGCCATCGACGATACGAAATTTGTACCCGAGATTGGCCGCAACCGCATCCGCTCTATGGTGGAAAGCCGACCGGATTGGTGCATCTCCCGCCAGCGGGCCTGGGGCGTGCCGATTGCCATCTTCGTTGATAAACGCAGCCACGAACCGCTGCGTGACGAATCCGTGGTGCAGCGTGTGGTGGAGATTTTCACGGCAGAAGGTGCGGATGCATGGTATGCCCGCCCGGCTGCGGATTTCCTGGGGCCGGACCGCAACCCCGATGATTACGAGCAGATTTTCGACGTGGTCGATGTCTGGTTCGAATCGGGCTCCACCCATGCCTTCGTGCTGGAGGCGCGGGGGATGCAATGGCCTGCGGATGTGTATCTGGAAGGCTCGGACCAGCATCGCGGTTGGTTCCAATCCTCCCTGCTGGAGGCTGTGGGTACGCGTGGCGTCGCACCCTTCAAGGCGATTGTGACGGATGGCTTCGTGCTGGACGAGCAGGGGCGGAAAATGTCCAAGTCACTTGGCAACGTAACGGCCCCGCAAGAGGTAAATGATAAATTCGGCGCTGATATTCTGCGGCTTTGGGTGCTGAACTCCGATATTTCCGAGGATTTACGCATCGGCCCGGAAATTCTGAAGCAGCAGGCGGAGCTTTACCGGCGGCTGCGTAATTCGCTGCGCTGGATTCTGGGCTCGCTGGACGGATTTAGCGAGGCTGAGCGCGTGGCCACGGAAGATTTTCCGGA
>JAGWIE010000059.1 GCA_028866445.1 Rhodospirillales bacterium
GTTGATATCAAGCGTGTGCCGGAGCTGGTGCCGGAAGAGATTGCCCAGAAAAGCCATTTCAAGCTGGACCAGAAGGCGCCGATTGCGCACCCGCAGGAGCTCGCTGATTACGATGCCATCATCATCGGCACCGGCACGCGCTATGGCCGGATGACCTCGCAGATGGCCAATTTCCTGGACCAGACCGGCGGCCTGTGGATGCGTGGCGCGCTTAACGGCAAGGTCGGTGCGGCGTTTGTTTCAACTGCCAGCCAGCATGGCGGGCAGGAAACCACGCTGCTCAACATCCACACCAATCTCTTGCATCTCGGCATGGTGATTGTCGGGCTGCCATATTCCTTCCAGGGCCAGTTGAAGCTGGATGAAGTGACGGGCGGTGCGCCTTACGGTGCCACCACAATCGCCGCCGGTGATGGCTCGCGCCAGCCCAGCGAAAACGAGCTGGAAGGTGCGCGCTTCCTTGGCCGGCACGTGGCGGAAATTTCCGCCAAGCTTTCCGCATAAATGTTGCTGAAAACAGGAGATAAATCGATGTCCACCACGCGCCAGGGCTATTTTGCCGATGAGGTTATTCTCGTTGCCCGTATCTTGCTTATTGTTTTGTTTCTGAAATTTGGGTGGAGCAAACTGCTCGATTATTCAGGAACCGTCGCTTATATGGGTCAGACAGGCGTTCCGGTACCGGAACTTTCCGCGTTGGTTGCCATTGTCGTGGAGGTTTTTGTTTCGCTCGCCATATTGCTGGGCATTGGTACCCGCCCGCTAGCTGTGCTGATGGCATTTTATACCCTCGCAACCGGGTTTCTTGCCCATCATTACTGGACGATGAGCGGGGCGGCTCAATACGAAAACGAGATAAATTTCTACAAGAATGTCAGCATTATGGGTGGGTTTCTGCTGCTCTATGCCAACGGGGCGGGCCGTTACGCGCTGGATGCAAAGCTTTGCCAAATGCTGCGCAACCGCCATTCTGGTGTAAACCAGATGTGATTTTATTCCATGGGTGCTCGTTATCAGGGGTAGCCCATGGAACCAGGCTTAAAGCAGCAAGCCTTCAGCCATGCGGTTTACGGCTTGGCGCAGCTCCGCGTTGTTAAGGCTGCCATACCCCAGCCTTGCGCCATGCACGCTGCCTCCCCCGGTAGCGAAAACATGACCCGATGTTACCGCCACATTCTTTGCCGCAAGGTTAAACCTGGCAAAATCTAAATCGGGCTCGTATTCAACCCAAAGTGCCAGGCCACCCTGGGGTATGTTCAGGGAAATGCGCGGCCCCAATTGCGCGCGCAACGCCTGTGCCAATGTGTCACGCCGCTCCTCATAAACACGCAACATCTTGCGGGCATGGCTTTTCACCACGCCATCTTCCATCAGCTCCGCGACGGCGGTTTCCGTTACGCTATCGCCCTGGCGGTCCAGCGCCATAATCTCCTGGCCAGCACGGGAAATGGCACTTTCAGCGCCCACCAGATAACCAAGGCGCAGGCTGGGGGCGAGTAATTTTGAGAGAGATCCGATATAAAGCAACCGGTGCCAGTTCTGGGCGCTGGCCAAGGGCAAAACCGGCCGGTGAGAAAAGTGAAACTCGTGATCGTAATCATCTTCAATGATGACAAATCCATATTGTTCCGAAAGTGCGAGCAGCCTTATGCGCCTCTCTGGCGGCATCGTCACCGTAGTCGGGAATTGGTGATGCGGCGTTACATATATGGCGCGGATGCAGTGTGCCTGGCAGGCGGCTTCCAGCGATTCAGGCACCAGCCCATGCTCATCCAGCTCAACTGGCAAAATCTTAGCCCCCATGGCCCGGAATGCCTCTCGCGCGGGCGGGTAACTCAGTCGTTCAAATGCCACCGCATCTCCTTCCGGGGCGAGCAGCCGGGCGGTAAGCCACAACCCCATCTGGCTGCCGCGGGTGATGCAGATATTCGCGGCCGTTACGCTTAACCCTCTATCGGCGTTCAGCATGGCCGCCACAGCTTCGCGCAGCCGAAGCGTGCCGCGGGGGTCGCCATAGCCTAGCTGGTTATGATGGGCGCCATGCAGCAGCGCCCGGCGCCACGCGCGGGCAACAAGTGCGGCAGGGAACAGCCTAGTATCCGGGGCACCGTCGTCAAACACCAGTGTTCCTTGCGGGTAGCTGGTCCATTCCAGTGCTGGGGCGCCCCCGCCCAGAGCAAAGCCGGGCGCGCTATCACCGGCAAACTGCGGTGGGGAGGTGTCCACCAGCGGCAGGGCGGCGGAAACAAAGGTTCCGCGTTTCGCTTCGCTGGTTAGCCAGCCCTGGGCCAGCAGCTCCTCATAAGCCTGCTGCACGGTTTTGCGGTTTACCCCAAGCTCTCGCCCCAGCTCCCGCGTGCCGGGCAAGGCGCGGCCCGGTGCCAGCCGGCCGGCCTTTATTCCTTCCATTAGCGCATGGACAATCTGTAAAAAAGCTGGCTGTACCGCGTCGCGGTCCAGGACGATCTTTAAATCCCAGGGTCTTAGCATAGAGCCTCAACTGGACCAGTGTGAATTATAAAACTGGAGGTTCCGGCTAACCCTGAATGGGCATTAAGGTTTGGTCAATAAGAAAGTTCAGGGTTACCCGCCAGGTTCCATGCGGCCGTCTTTGTCCTCAACCAGCCGCCGCCGCGGCCAGGATGCAAAGGAATGCACCGATGACAGCCCCGCCGATTATGCCTGCAAAGGCTTTGAAGAAAGACGCCCTCGGCCCGCTTGAATTGCTGGCCCAAGGCATAGCACTAATTTCCCCAACAATGACAGCGGCCCTGATTGTACCGCTGATGTTCGGCACCACGGGTAATTGGAGCTGGTTGAGCTATGCGCTGGGCACCGTCATGCTGTTGTTTGTGGCCCTGAACCTCAATCAATTCGCCTCGCGCTTCGCTGGTTCAGGCTCCATGTATCAATATATCTGTAAAGGGCTCGGCAATGTCACCGGCGGGCTGGGCGGTTGGTCGCTCATCTGGTCGTATCTCGGCATTTCCATCGCCGGGGCAACCGGCTTCACCACCTTTGCCATAACGCTGCTCGGTATGATGGGCATCAACAATGTGCCGCCGATTTTGCTCTTCGCCATTTGCGTTGGCATTTCGGGCTATTGCGCGTGGAAGAATGTCGGCCTCTCTGCCAAGGTGATGCTGATTTTCGAAGGCTTGTCGATGGCACTCATCACGGTGCTTTGTTTTGTGGTACTCGCCTTCCACGGTTTTGCGGTGGATACAACGCAGTTTGCCATATCTTCCGTGCCGTGGTCAGCACTGCCGCTTGGCGTGGTGGTGGCGGTGTTTTCGCTGGTTGGGTTTGAATCCTGCACGGCATTTGGTGACGAATCACGGAATCCGCTTAAATCCATTCCGCGCGGCGTACTGGCCAGCCTGATTATTTCCGGCCTGTTCTTCGTGTTTGTAACCTATGTTGAAGTTCTGGCGACGCACGGGAGCAATCCGACTCTCGATCAGCTTTCTGCACCTCTCAATACTATCGCATCGCTGGTGCACATGCCCTGGATGGCCATACCCATTTCCGCCGGCGCCATGGTTAGCTTCTTTGCCCTCAACCTGTCCTGCCTCAATGCCGGCTCACGCATCATCTACATCATGGGCCAGCAGGGGCTGTTTCATAAATTCACTGCTGATTCACATCACTTAAACGAAACACCGCATATCGCCGTGGTTATCATGGGGGTGCTGTCTTTTGGCTTGCCAAGTTTGTTCTCGCTGCACGGCGTCGCGGTGGGGGATTTGTTTAACGATGCCGGCACCATGGCTGCGTTCGGTTTCATCGTCGCCTATATTCTCGTGACCGTGGCGGCGCCGCTTTACGTACGGTCTCTGGGGCAGTTGAAGCCTGGGCATGTGGTATTGGCGGCTATTTCCCTGGCATTGCTGCTGGTGCCCACAATCGGCAGCGTTTATCCAGTTCCGCCTGCACCGGTGAAATATTTCCCCTACGCCTTTGCCGCTTATTTTGTTCTCGGCGGCGTCTGGATCGCTTTCCAGAACCGGCGCCTTGTTATCGCAAGCCGTGGCTTTCCCGAATATGTTCAGGATGCCTGAGCGTTCCCAAAATTCATTTCAGGAGACAAGATCATGAGTGAAATTCTCGATAAACAAAGCGAACTGGAAGCTGTTGGCCCGGCCTTTCTGAAAGAGAAGATGCTGGAGATGCGGGCCAAAACCCGCAAGGCCATCCATGCCATAGCTGCCGGGTGCAAGGCTGGCATGGTTGAGGAAGATGCTGTGGAAATGGCAAAGGATATCCTCGCGGCAGAGGATATGCTGCGCGGCTGGCACGATATATATGTACGCTTTGGTTCCAACACGTTAAAAACTTTCGGTGCCCCCTCCGATCCAGGCGTAATCTTGAAAGAAAACGACATCTTTCTCATCGATATCGGTCCGGTATGGGGCGAGTTTGAAGGCGATGGCGGCGATACATTCACGGTTGGCACCGCGCCCGAGATGGCGAAATGCGGAGCCGATGCAAAAAAGTTGTTCCATCTCGTGCGCAAGAAATGGGAAAGCACTGGCATGAGCGGCAAGGAGCTTTACGACTTCGCCATCGTGGAAGCAAAGGCGATGGGCTGGGAGCTGAATATGGATCTTTCCGGCCACAGGCTTTCAGATTTTCCTCATGCCGCTATCTATGATGGTCCAATGGCCGATGTAGACTTCAAACCTTCACCGCTGCTATGGGTTTTGGAAATTCATATCCGGCATCCATCGGAAGGCTACGGCGCTTTCTTTGAAGATATGCTGCTGGATGATAGCTATTTTGTGTAAAATGTTTTCATGAACAACTAGTGGCGGACTGGTATGCCTTGGCCCGCCACTAGTTTAATTCAATTTGCAAGACCATATCATGAGCTTTAACGAGTATCAGCTTTCAGTATGCGACGTGCAGCTCACCGGCTTGGTCGCCAGGCTGGTGCTTAAATGCGAACAACCGGCCGGCCTTTTTTTTAAAGAGGGGCAATATCTCAACCTGGTTTTGCCGGGCGGCCATATGCGGGCATATTCTTTCGCAAGCCCATACCGTGCGGATGGAATTTTTGAGCTGCATGTGCGGCTGCATGAAGGTGGAGTTTTCTCAGAAATACTCAAAAAAAATCTCAAACAAAACGATGTTCTGGTGGCGTCTGGGCCGTTTGGAAACTGCGTCTGGCATCCACCTGCTCATGAAGATGCGCCCATTCTCATGCTTGCCACCGGCACCGGCATTGCGCCGCTGAAAGCGCTGCTGGAAGCAGAATTGCCGCGATGCAAAGCATCAATCTGGCTGTATTGGGGTGGCCGCGTGGCGGCGGATATTTATCTTCGGAATCATTTCGAATTGCTTGCGCATCGTTACGCTCATTTCAATTTCGTGCCGGTATTAAGCCGCGATGGCGGCGATGCGCGGGCCGCCTTTGGCTATGTACAGGATGAAGCGGCCCGGCAGCACGCGGATTTGTCGCGCGCGCATGTTTATGCCTGCGGTTCACCACGGATGATTGAAATAGCGAGAACCCTCCTCACGGGAAGTCGTTTTCTGTCATCAGAAAATTTTCACGCCGATGCATTTGAAGCCTCATGGGAGCGTAGCCAATTTGCCCATGTACCGCCTCAAAATGAGGCGATGGAGTTATGGGTGACGGCGGAAGGCTCGCGGGAAAGGCGGGTTCTGCCAAGCGGGCAAAGCCTGATGCTGGCTCTGAGCACCGCAGGATTGATGCATGGCGTTTGCGGGGGGCGGCAATCCTGCGGCACTTGCCGTGTCGTTTTCCAGGAGGAGGAATTTCATGAGCTAACGCCACCTTCCCGTTCCGAACAGCGGCTTCTGAAAACATTAAACAACGCTGGGCCTTACGACCGGCTGGCTTGCCAGTTGCCCGTTAATGGCCAGCTTTCCGGCGCTGACATCATTCTCCCTGACAATCCCGTTAGCCGCATGAAGCAACAAATGGCCTGATTTTGCGCATGGCGCGAACCTGAATATACTCGCCGGAAATGCGCCAACCTTTCATAAAGCAGCCTAACGAGGCGGCACAACTGCGTGTGGTGTTTCTGGATCGTGCCACGCTGGGTCCTTCGGTTGTGCTGCGTCCGCTCGCGGTTCCGCATCAGTTTACAAGCTTCGATGCCACGCCCGCTTCTCTCGTTGCAGCCCGCATCGCAGATGCCGACATCGTCATCACCAACAAAACCCCCATAAACGCGGCTTCCATCGCGGCGGCACCCAATTTGCGCCTCATCGCCATTGCCGCGACGGGGACAGACATTGTGGACTTTGCCGCCTGCCGGGCGCGGAAGGTGGCGGTGTGCAATGTCCGTGGTTATGCGGTGAACACGGTGCCGGAGCATTGTTTCGCTCTCATTCTGGCGTTGCGCCGTAATCTGCTGGCCTATCGCGCCTCAGTAGCGCAGGGGCGCTGGCAGGAAAGCGGGCAGTTTTGTTATTTCGATCACCCGATCCGCGACCTTGCCGGGGCTACGCTCGGCGTGGTTGGCGGCGGGGCGATTGGCGCGGCGGTGGCGAAGCTGGGCCGGGCTTTCGGCATGGAGGTTGTTTTCACCGGGCGCAAGGGTGAGGCCGAGACGCGCGATGGCTATGTAAGTTTCGATGAAATGCTGGGCTGTTCTGACGTTATAACCCTGCATTGCCCGCTCACACCCGCCACGCGCCACCTCATCGGCGCGGCGGAATTCGCGCGCATGGCGCGGCATCCCTTGCTTATCAACACCGGCCGGGGCGGGTTGGTGGATGAAGTGGCGCTGGGTGCGGCGCTGCGCAACGGGCAGATCGCCGGGGCGGGGTTTGATGTTGCCAGCGCGGAACCACCCCCGCCGGGCCACCCGCTCATGGCGCTGTTGGATTTGCCGAATTTTATTCTCACCCCGCATGTCGCCTGGGCGAGCGAAGAAGCGGTCCAGACCTTGGCGGATCAGCTCATTGGAAATATAGACGCCTTTCTGGCTGACGAACCACGGAATCTTGTACAATGACCGATCCTGCCTTTCTTCTTCGCGCCGCTTTTGATGCCGCTGTGGCCGCCGCCGACCCCATGCGCTGCCTGAAGCCCTTTCTGCCGGAGCGCCCGCGCGGGCGGCTCGTGGTGCTGGGTGCGGGCAAGGGCGCTGCCTCCATGGCGCGCGCGGTAGAGGAGCATTACGGTGCGCCGCTGGAAGGCATGGTGGTCACGCGGTATGGCCACGCTTTGCCTACGCAATGGATCGAGGTTGTCGAGGCATCGCACCCAGTGCCGGATGAAGCTGGCATGAAGGCCGCCCAACGTTGCCTGGAAATTGCCCAGGGCCTGGGGCCGGATGATTTGCTGGTGACGCTGGTTTCAGGCGGCGGCTCCGCGCTGCTTACCTTGCCGTTGCCCGGCATCGCGCTGGAGGAAGTTCAGGCGCTCTACCGTGCGCTGCTGGCCTCAGGTGCCGCCATCAGTGAGTTCAACTGCGTCCGGCGGCATCTTTCCCAA
>JAGWIE010000060.1 GCA_028866445.1 Rhodospirillales bacterium
GCAAAATTGGGACTGAACCTGCAAAGCTCAACCTTGAAGGATGACGAAACCGGCGAGCCGTTTCATATCCAGCAGGCAAAGCAGATACGCGCCTACCGGGAAGCCTGGGCACAAGCGGGGCATGAGCGTACGCCACGGATTTCCGTAAGCCGTAGCATTTTTGCGCTGATGAACGATATGGACCGGAGATATTTCGGGCGGGGTGGCAAGGAACAGGATAGCATCGGGTTTATCGACGATAATACGCGGGCGATTTTTGGCCGCTCCTATGCCGCTGAACCGGAGGAGCTGGTTGCGGAGCTGCGCCAGGACGAGGCGATTGCCGAGGCGGATACGCTGTTGCTAACCGTGCCGAACCAGCTTGGCGTGGCGTATAATGCCCATGTGATTGAAGCGATTCTGAAGCATGTGGCGCCCGCTCTGGGCTGGCGCTAATTCATCCGAAAATTTTGCGCCAGCTGCGTTGCAGCGATGCGTCCACCTCTTCCATGCCTGCCTTCACACCCAGGGCATGAAGGCTGGTGACGCCGTGTTCGGCGATGCCGCAGGGCACGATGCCGGAGAAATGGGAGAGATCGGGGGCGATGTTTAAGGCAAGGCCATGCCAGGTGACCCAGCGCGAGACCCGCACGCCGATGGCGCCGATTTTCTCCTCATGCCCGCCTGGCCGGGCGACCCAGATGCCTACCCTGCCTTCCCGGATTTCGCCCTTGATGCCGAATTCCTGTAGGGTCTCGATCGCCCAGCGTTCCAGCCCGGCGACGAAGCAGCGCACATCTCGCGCCGGAACGCTGCCATGGGGCTGGGTGAGGTCTAGCAGAACGTAAGCCACGCGCTGGCCGGGGCCGTGATAGGTCCATTGCCCGCCGCGCCCGGCCTTGAAGGTGGGAAAGCGCGTTGCATCCTGCAAATCCTCTGGCTTGGCCGACGTGCCTTCGGTGTATAAAGGCGGGTGCTGGACCAACCAGACAAGTTCTGCCGCGTTGCCTTCACGAATGGCCGCGGCGCGGTTTTGCATTCTGGTGATGGCGAAATCATAGCCCGTCAGGCCCTCTGAAATCTCCCAATCTGGCGGGTTTTGTATCATTTGTGCACATGTTGCAGGCTCTGGAATCATAGTCTATAGGCTCCCGGCCTCGATGCGGTCGTGGCGAAATGGTAGACGCGCAAGCTTGAGGTGCTTGTGGGGGAAACCCCTTGGAAGTTCGAGTCTTCTCGACCGCACCAATTTCTCTGTAACCACTGGCCTTCGGAAAACTCATGGCAGGGCGTGTTGCCCTCCCGCCTGGGTTGCGCCATGAAACATTCAAGCCTTAACGGGAGGGAATTGGGCATGGATGACGATTTACGCAAGGCAGCGCTGGAATACCACCGCTTCCCCCGGCCTGGAAAGCTGGCCATCGTTGCCACCAAGCGCATGGAAACCTCCCGTGACCTTTCGCTGGCTTATTCCCCAGGCGTGGCGGCCGCCTGCGACGCGATTAAGGAAGACCCGGATTTATCTTTTGACCTGACCTCCCGCGCCAACCTCGTCGCCGTTATCACCAACGGCACGGCGGTGCTGGGGCTGGGCAATATCGGGGCACTTGCCGGTAAGCCGGTGATGGAGGGCAAGGCGGTTCTGTTCAAGAAATTCGCCGGGATTGATTCCTTCGATATCGAGATCAACGAGCAGGACCCGGACAAGTTTATAGAAACCGTGGCACGGCTTGAGCCGAGCTTTGGTGGCATTAACCTGGAAGATATCAAAGCGCCGGAATGCTTCAAGATTGAGCAGACTCTGCGTGCGCAGATGAAGATTCCAGTGTTTCATGACGACCAGCATGGCACGGCTATTATTGTTGGGGCGGCAGTGCTGAACGCGCTGATTGTACAGAAGAAGAAAATCGAAGACGTAAAAATCGTCACCTCCGGCGCAGGCGCGGCGGCACTTTCCTGTGTGAACATTCTAAAGGCGCTGGGTGTGAAGGCTGAGAACATCATCCTGACCGACAAGGACGGTGTGGTGTATAAAGGCCGCCCGAACCTGGACCCGACCTTGGAGGACGTGGCGCGGGAGACGAGCGCGCGGACCCTGCCGGATGTGCTGCCCGGCGTTGACATTTTCCTCGGCCTTTCCGCGCCCCGCGTGCTGAAGGAGGAGTGGCTGCATTTATTTGCCCCCAACCCGCTGATTTTGGCGCTGGCAAACCCAGACCCGGAGATTATGCCCGAGATTGTAAGGCGGGTGCGTCCAGACGCGATTATGGCGACCGGCCGCTCGGACATGCCGAACCAGGTGAACAATGTGCTGTGCTTCCCCTTCATTTTCCGGGGGGCGCTGGATGTGCGCGCCACCGCGATTACCGAGGGGATGAAGCTGGCGGCAACGCGTGCCATCGCCAATCTGGCGAAGGTTGAGGCATCCGACACTGTGGCTGCCGCCTATGGGGGCCAAGCGCCGGTATTCGGGCCGGAATATATCATTCCAAAACCGTTTGACCCGCGGCTGATTTTGCATGTGGCGCCGGCAGTGGCGAAAGCGGCAATGGATGAAAACGTGGCGCGCAAGCCGATCGCCGATTTTGAAGCCTATATGCATGAGCTGGAGCGTTTCGTTTACCGCTCCGGCCAGTTGCTGCGCCCGGTGATTGAGGCGGCGCGCAAGGCCAAGCCGCGCATTGTTTATGCCGAGGGCGAGGACGAGCGCACGCTGCGCGCGGTGCAGAGCGTGGTGGATGATGGCATGGCCAAGCCCATTCTGCTGGGCAATACCGATGTAATCAGTGGGAAGATTCAATCTCTCGGCCTGCGGCTGAAGCCGGGGGCGGACGTGCAGATTATCGACCTCGACCGTGACCCTGCGTTGTATGAGCGCCTGCTGGCAGCGTATTCAAAACGCGTGAGCCGGCGTGGCACCCCGCCGGATGCGGCGGCACGCCATGTGCGCAAGCGCCCAACCGTTACGGCGGCGATGATGTTGCAGCAAGGCGAGGCGGATGCTGCGATTTGCGGCGGAACCGGCGATTGGTGGCGGCAATTTCAATACGCTTTGCCGATTGTGCCGCGCAGCTCGGCCTCAGGCAGGGTTTTTGCGCTGACGGCGCTGATCTTGCAGGCCGGCCCGTTGTTCTTTTGCGATACGCATGTGAATGTTGAGCCGACATGCGAGGAAATTGCCGAGATGACGCTGATGGCGGCGGAAGCGGTGAAGCGTTTCGGGCTGAGCCCGAAAGTGGCGCTGCTTTCGCATTCCAGCTTTGGCGCCTCCAACTCGCCCTCTGCCCGGAAAATGCGGAAGGCATTGGGGCTGATACGCGAGGCGAACCCTGAACTGGAAGTGGATGGTGAAATGCATGCTGATGCGGCCCTGGCCGAGCAGATACGCAAGCATGTGTTGCCGGATTCAACGCTGAGCGGAACGGCGAATTTGCTGATTTTCCCCAATATTGATTCGGCTAATATCGCTTACAATCTGGTGAAGGCCACAGGCGAGGCGGTAACGGTGGGGCCGATGCTGATGGGGCTGGAGAAGCCGCTGCACATTGCCGTGCCGAGCACGACGGCGCGTGGTATTATTAATCTCTCCGCCGTTGCGGCAATGGAAGCATCCTTGACCAAGCCAAAATAGCGCGCGGTTAAAAAACATAGCTTCAAGGGGAGGCGGTTTTGCTATTTCTGCTCAGCTTTTTCTCGGGCGTGCTGGTTTGTAATTCCATTCCGCATCTGGCCGCAGGGCTGCGCGGCGAAGCGTTTCCCACACCTTTCGCCAGGCCGCGCGGAGTTGGGCTTTCATCGCCGCTTGTGAATATGGTTTGGGGCTGGGCAAATTTGTTCATAGGGTTGGCAATTCTGCCGCGCCTCGTGTTGTTTTCATCCTTGCCGCCGCTGTATAATTCGCTGTTTCTCTGTTTTGCCCTCGGCTTTTTGCTCTCAGGGCTTTATCTTGCGTACCATTTCGGCAAACGGCGCGCCGGGCGGGGCTGATAATTTTTACCCTGCGGCGAGGCTGAGAATCGCTTTTGCGGCTGCCTGTGACGGCGTGCCCTCCGGCGCTTGCAGGCTGGCCAGGGCGGCGGCAAATCCGGCGCGCTGGGCGGCACCTTGCGCGGGGTTGCGCAGCAGGCCAAGCACGGTTTGGGCAAGGAGGTCTGCCCGGCAATCCTCCTGCAATAACTCGGGCACCAAGGTGCGGCCTGCGAGCAGATTGATCATCGCAACATGGGGCACTTTGATGAGCCGCCGGCCAATGGCGGCTGAGAGCGGATTAACCCGGTAGGTTACCGCCATGGGTACGCCCGCCATCGCAAGCTCCAGTGTTGAGGTGCCGGATTTTGTTAGGGCTGCCTTGGCTGCTGCGAAAGCATCATAACGGGCGGAGATGTCCCGCACAATTATCGGCTTTACCGGCCAGTCTGCCGTGTGAGCGGCAACCATATCGGCAATGCCCGAGGCTGCCGCCACAACAGGGGCGAGGCCAGGAATTTCCGGGTGCAGCAAGGCCAGCGTCTGCTTGAACACCGGCAGAAGGCGCTTGGTTTCGGTGGCGCGTGAACCCGGCATAAGCACCAGCGGCACGGCATTGGCGCTTAGGCCGTGGAGGCTAAAAAACCGCGCGGCATTGCCTTTATCAGCACCTGATTCCAGCACCGGATGGCCGGTGAAAACCGGATGCAGCCCATGAGGGGCAAAAAACTCCGGCTCAAAAGGCAGTAGGCAAAGCAGTTCATCCCACAGGCCGGGGAAGTGCTTCACCCGTTCCTGCCGCCAGGCCCAGACTTGCGGGGCGACGTAATGCACGCGTTTTGGGCCGTCGGGGCCGATGGCTTTGAGGATTCGTAAGGTAAAACCGGGGCTATCGATGGTTACCAGAATATCGGGCTTTTGGGCTTGGATGGCTTCGATGGTTTGTACCAGGCGCTTTTTTAGGTGCAGAATATTGGGCAGGATTTCCGCTAGCCCCATCAACGCCAGCTCCTGCATGGGAAACAGCGAGTTTAACCCAGCTTCTTCCATGCGCGGCCCGCCGACACCGGAAAAACGAATGGCGGGGTTTTGCGCTCGCAGCGCCTGCATCAGCCGGAAGCCGAGCACATCGCCACTCGCCTCTCCGGCTATGATGAAAACACGAGTCATGGCGTGGCCTGAGAGAAGGGAAGCAAAACCGGGGCCGCATGTGCGCCCCGGTTTTTGTTGGCAAGCCTCTTCAGGGTGCTGCGATCAGCGGTTGCGCGGCAGCGATGAAACCTTGCAGGGCGTTGCGCTTGGCGGCGAGGCTCATCCCTGGCGTTTGGGCCAGCATTGGGCAGTATGCCGCCACCAGCGTGTTGGTGAGATCGGCATTGCTGATTGAGCTGTTGCTTGCTTTTACAGCGCTGATCAGCTCGCGCGTGCGATTTGGCACGGTTGCCGCCGTCGCTCCAGCATAGATGTTCAACAGCCCGTTGCCGGGGTCAGCCACTGTATCTGCCCCGCCGGAGGAGGAAACGCGTGGGCAGCCAAGCTTATCCGCTGCGAGGGATGCGGCAGGCGGCAGACCGCCAACCCCCCGCAATTTCATCACCTCCGCGGGTGTTGCATCTGCATTGCTTTTATTGCCCCAAGCGGTGCGGATGTAATTTGTGACGTCGGCTATCTGCTGGTCGGTGAATTGCGCACCGAAGGCGGGCATCTTCGGACCGTTATCCGCCCAGCTATCAAGCCCGCCCAGCATTGCGCCGATGGGGTTATAAGGCAGTTGCGCGGTGACGGAGTCGTTGCCCGCCAAATTCGGCACGAAATTCGGCCCCATGCCGCCGCCCGTGTTGCCATGGCAGCCCGCGCAATTGGCGGCATAAAGTGTCTGGCCGCGTGCGATGGAGGCGCTCGCGTCAGGAATTGCAGGGGCAGGCAGAATAATCTGCGGTTTGGTAGCGGTTTGCAGATAGGTCGCGATGTCCTGGTCATCCGAAACCGGGATCAGGCTGGTGGAATGGTCCGTCATGTCGCCCATGGCACCATAAGGGGAACCTTTTACGATATTTCCGTCATCATGCAGATAAGCGACGAGATCTGCCTGGGACCAGCCGCCGACGCCGAAGGCTTTGTCCGACGAGATGTTCGGGGCGAACAGATTATCGATGGGCGCGCCCGCATAGGCTTTGCTTTGGATCATGGCTTCCATGATGTTGCGCGGGGTGTGGCATTCGCCGCAATGGCCCAGTGCCTCAGTGAGGTAGGCGCCATTCTTCATGTGCTCATCCCATGCAGGGTTCATCTGCATTGGCCCGGAGCGGAAGAACAGGATGCGCCAGCCGAGCAGCACGGGCCGTTGGTTGAACGGGAAGCTGAGTGAGCTGGGCAGGCGTGGTGCCTGCACGGGCGCCAGAGAATCGAGATAAGCCTTGATGGCCATCACATCTGGGTAAGAGAGTTTGGTGTAGGAGGTGTATGGCATTGCCGGGTAGAGAAATTTCGGGAACACCAGGAAGTCGCGGCCCGGAGAGGTGCCGTAATGAAGCGCGTTATAGAATTGCGCATCAGTCCAGTTGCCGATGCCGGTGGCTTTGTCTGGCGTGATGTTGGGGCTGGAAAGGCCGCCAAAGGGAGTCTGCATGATCAGCCCGCCCGAGAAGGGGGCGTGGCCGGGGCCGGTGTGGCAGGGCATACAATCCGCTGCGGTGACAAGATATTTGCCGCGAGCGATGAGGGCGGTGGGGTCAGAAGGGGCAGAGAGTGAGGCGGCGGGGTAGTCTTGCGTATCCGCCGCGGTGGCGATGCGGCTGGTGGCAAGCGCGCCCAGCCCCAATACCAGGGCAGCGGCGGCGATCAGCGGGCGCAGGGCGGGCAGTCTCGGCATTCTGGCTGGCATGGCTTGTCCCTAAGGCGTTCTGGTTTGTGGCTATTTCCTCAATTATCGCCGCCGGATCAAGTACGGTTGTAAAGTATATCCGGATCAACTTGCGGCGCGGCTATTTCTGTGAGCTTGCCATCGCGCATGGCGGTGAAAAAACAATTGCGCCGACCCGTATGGCAGGCGACACCCTGCTGGTCCACGAGTAGGAGCAGGGCATCGCCATCGCAATCTATTCGCATCTCGACCAGGCTTTGCATCTGGCCGGACGTTTCACCTTTGCGCCAGAGCTTGGCGCGGGACCTCGAAAAATAACAAACCTGGCCGGTGCGCAGCGTTTCTTCCACGGCTTCAGCGTTCATCCACGCCAGCATCAACACTTCGCCGGTGTCGTGCTGTTGGGCGATGGCGGCGACCAGGCCGTCGGCATTGAAAGAAATGGCGGAAAGCGCGGGCGAGGGGGCGTTTATGGTCATGCAGCATCAAGGGGCCGGGTGGGAGGCGGCGTCAAGTGCCAGGCGAAGCAAGATGCAAAATAATGCGTCTGGAGCGGCTTTACGACTCCGTAGCATTACGAGATGCCGCTTCCTTGCGGTTGGGGGAGAGCGCCGAGGGTAAA
>JAGWIE010000061.1 GCA_028866445.1 Rhodospirillales bacterium
CCTGCCTTCGCCGCATGGCGGAAGCCAAGACCCATCAGCCTGTCGCAGAAAATAACCGCTTCTTTCTGTCCGCAATGGCGGTAGACCAGATCGATCACATCCTGAACGTTCTTCTTGGTCAGCATCTTGTTCACGACCGGGAACTGCACATTCGCGTTCAATGGCAACAGTTGGCCCATGAGCATGCGGCCAGGCGTGGTGACCACGATAGAATTCTTCACCTCACCATCCGCGTTCATGTTCTTCACACGGGCACGGATTTTGTCGTGCAGTTTGATGGCGCCCGCGCTGAGTGCGAAATCGATTTCACCAACAGTGCCGAAGGCTGGCGCCTCCTCATCCTTGGTGGCCAGAAATTCCGGTGTCTCTAGCGAAAGGTAATACAGGCCCAGAACGATATCCTGGCTCGGCACGATGATCGGCTTGCCGTTGGCGGGGCTGAGAATGTTGTTGGTGGACATCATCAGCACGCGGCCTTCCAGCTGCGCCTCGATGGAGAGCGGCACGTGCACGGCCATCTGGTCACCGTCGAAATCCGCGTTGAAAGCGGTGCATACCAGCGGGTGAAGCTGGATGGCCTTGCCCTCGATGAGAATCGGCTCGAACGCTTGAATGCCCAAACGGTGCAGAGTCGGGGCGCGGTTCAGCATCACTGGATGCTCGCGGATCACCTCTTCAAGGATGTCCCAAACTTCCGGACGCTCTTTTTCCACCATGCGCTTGGCAGCCTTGATGGTGGTGGCCAGGCCATATTTTTCCAGCTTGGCGTAGATGAAGGGTTTGAACAGCTCCAGCGCCATCTTCTTCGGCAGGCCGCACTGGTGGAGCTTCAGCTCCGGGCCCACAACGATGACCGAACGGCCGGAATAGTCGACGCGCTTGCCGAGCAGGTTCTGACGGAAGCGGCCCTGCTTGCCCTTCAGCATGTCAGAGAGCGACTTCAGCGGGCGCTTATTGGTGCCCGTGATGGCGCGGCCACGACGGCCGTTATCGAACAGCGCATCAACCGATTCTTGCAACATGCGCTTCTCATTGCGCACAATGATATCCGGCGCGCGCAGCTCCATCAGCCGCTTCAAGCGGTTGTTGCGGTTGATGACGCGGCGGTACAGATCGTTAAGGTCGGAGGTGGCAAAGCGGCCACCATCCAGCGGCACCAGCGGGCGCAGCTCGGGCGGGATCACGGGGATCACGTCCAGCACCATCCATTCCGGGTGAGTGCCAGATTCGAGGAAGTTCTCGATCAGCTTCAGCCGCTTGACCAGCTTCTTACGCTTGGTTTCGGAAGTGGTTTCCCGCAGCTCGGCGCGCATGGTGGCGCGCGTCTCGGCCAGATCGATTCCCAGCAGAATGGATTTGATCGCCTCGGCACCGATGCCCGCACGGAAGCCATCCTCGCCGAACTCGTCCTGCTTGTTGAACATCTCGTCTTCCGAGATGAGCTGATGCAGCTTGAGGTCGGTCGTGCCTGGCTCAAGAACGATATAGCTCTCGAAATACAGAACCTTCTCGACATCTTTCAGCGTCATGTCGAGCATGGTGGCGATACGGGACGGCAAGGACTTCAGGAACCAGATATGCGCGACCGGCGAGGCCAGCTCGATATGACCCATGCGCTCGCGGCGGACCTTGGCCAGCGTGACTTCAACGCCGCATTTCTCGCAGATGATGCCGCGGAACTTCATGCGTTTGTACTTGCCGCACAGGCATTCGTAATCCTTGATCGGCCCGAAGATGCGCGCACAGAACAAACCGTCGCGCTCAGGCTTAAAGGTCCGGTAGTTGATCGTCTCCGGCTTCTTGATCTCGCCGTAAGACCAGCTACGAATCTGCTCCGGGGAAGCAATCTGTATCTTGATCTGGTCGAAAGACGCCGTCTGGCCGGCGTTCCCAAGAATCTTCATCAAATCATTCATCACGCAACATCCTTATCCTGGCCTGGCATTCTGCACTCTCTCTGGGCGGGCTCGTTTAAGAGCCCGACTGTTCCAGATCGACGTTCAGACCCAAGGATTTCAGTTCTTTCAGCAACACGTTGAAGCTTTCAGGAATACCGGCTTCGAAGTTGTCCTGCTCGCGCACTATGGCCTCGTAAACCTTGGTACGGCCAGAGACGTCATCGGATTTCACGGTCAGCATTTCCTGCAACGTGTAAGCGGCGCCATAGGCTTCCAGCGCCCACACTTCCATTTCACCGAAGCGCTGGCCACCAAACTGCGCCTTGCCGCCCAGCGGCTGCTGGGTAACAAGCGAGTACGGGCCGATGGAGCGGGCGTGGATCTTGTCGTCGACAAGATGGTGCAGCTTGAGCATGTACATATACCCAACCGTAACCTTGCGCTCGAATGGCTCGCCTGTGCGGCCATCGATCAGCGTGCTCTGGCCGGAAATATCCACACCGGCATTGGCCAGCATCCGCTCGATGTCTGGGATGCGGGCACCGTCGAACACCGGGGTCGCAATGGGCACGCCCTTGGTAACATTGCGGGAAAGCTCGACCAGCGCGTCATCGTCAAGGTCCTTAATCTGGTCCTCAAAGATTTCCTCGCCATAAGCCAGCTTCAGACGCTCCAGCAGTTCCTGTTTGGCCTCGCCGGTGCGACGGTATTCCTCCACCGCCTTGCCGATCTGCTTGCCAAGATTGGCGCAGGCCCAGCCCAGGTGCACTTCCAGGATCTGCCCCACGTTCATGCGTGAAGGCACACCCAGCGGGTTCAACACGAGGTCGACCGGGGTGCCATCCTCCAGGAACGGCATATCCTCCACCGGCACAACGCGGGAGACGACACCCTTATTGCCATGGCGGCCGGCCATCTTGTCGCCCGGTTGCAGCTTGCGCTTCACCGCCACGAACACTTTGACCATCTTCATGACGCCGGGCAGCAGCTCATCGCCGCGCTGCAGCTTCTCGACCTTGCTTTCGAAACGGTCTTGCAGCTTCTTCACGGCAGCGTCGAACTCGCGCTTCAACAGCTCGATATTCGCCATCACCGCATCGTCTTGCACAACGATGTTGCGCCAGGCGCCACGCGGATGCTCAGCCAAAACCTCGGCGTTGATCTCCGTGCCGGTCTTGATGCCCTTGAAACCAGACCCCGCCGCCTGACCGATCAACGCTTCGCGAAGGCGGTTCAGGAAGGCGCGCTCCTGAATGGCCTTCTCGTCATCACGGTCTTTGGCCAGGCGCTCCACCTCGGCGCGCTCAATCGCCAAGGCACGCTCGTCCTTATCCACGCCGCGGCGGTTGAACACCCGCACATCAACAATGGTGCCGGAGGTGCCTGGCGGCAGACGCAGCGACGTATCACGCACGTCAGAGGCTTTTTCACCAAAGATGGCGCGTAGCAGCTTCTCTTCCGGGGTCATCGGGCTTTCGCCCTTCGGCGTTACCTTGCCGACCAGAATGTCGCCGGGGTTCACCTCAGCGCCGATATAAACGATGCCAGCTTCGTCGAGATTGCGCAGCGCTTCCTCGCCGACATTCGGGATGTCACGGGTGATTTCTTCCTGGCCCAGCTTGGTGTCGCGGGCCATCACCTCGAACTCCTCGATATGGATCGAGGTGAAGACGTCATCCTTGGCGATCCGCTCGGAGATCAGGATGGAATCCTCGAAGTTATAACCGTTCCAGGGCATGAAAGCGCAAAGCGCATTGCGGCCCAGCGCCAGCTCGCCCAGCTCCGTGGACGGACCATCGGCGATGATGTCACCGGAGGCGACTCTGTCGCCGACTTTTACCAGAGGACGCTGGTTGATGCAGGTGCTCTGGTTGGAGCGCATATATTTGCGCAGACGGTAGATATCGACGCCTGCGGTGCTGCCATCCTCGGCGGTGGCGCGCACAACGATACGCGCACCGTCAATCTGGTCGATGATGCCAGGGCGACGTGCCACGATGGTAGCGCCAGAGTCGCGCGCCACGGCTGCTTCCATGCCAGTGCCAACAATCGGCGCATCGGAACGGATGAGCGGCACGGCCTGGCGCTGCATGTTGGAGCCCATCAGCGCGCGGTTTGCGTCGTCGTTCTCCAGGAACGGGATCAACGCGGCGGCGACAGAGACCAACTGCTTTGGCGAAACGTCGATGGCGGTCACGTCGTCGGGCTTGACCATCAAGAAGTCGCCATTGCGGCGCACGGAAACGAGGTCGTCCTTCAGCACTCCGTCCTCGCCCTTATGGGCGTCGGCCTGGGCCACAACCAAGCGCTCCTCCTCCATGGCGGAGAGGTATTTAAATTCCGGCTGCACCACACCATCCTGCACCAGCTGGTACGGGGTTTCGATGAAGCCGTATTTGTTCACCTTGGCATAGGTGGCGAGCGAGTTGATCAGGCCGATATTCGGGCCTTCCGGCGTCTCAATCGGGCAGATACGGCCATAATGGGTCGGGTGCACGTCGCGCACCTCAAACCCGGCGCGCTCACGGGTGAGACCACCCGGCCCGAGGGCGGAGAGGCGGCGCTTATGCGTTACCTCGGAAAGCGGGTTGGTCTGGTCCATGAACTGCGAAAGCTGGCTGGAGCCGAAGAACTCACGCACCGCCGCCGCCGCAGGCTTGGCATTGATAAGATCGTGCGGCATCACGCTGTCGATATCGACCGAACCCATACGCTCGCGGATAGCGCGCTCCATGCGCAGCAGGCCAACGCGGTATTGATTCTCCATCAGCTCGCCGACAGAACGCACGCGGCGGTTGCCGAGATTGTCAATATCGTCGATGGCACCACGACCGTCTTTCAGCTCGTTCATGATCTTGATGGTGCGCAGAATATCGTCCTTGCGGAGCGTGCGCACGGTGTCCGCCACATCGATCCCAAGGCGCATGTTCATCTTCACGCGGCCAACGGCAGAGAGGTCGTAGCGGTCGCCATCAAAGAACAGGCCCTTGAACAGAGCTTCGGCGGTCTCGGAGGTCGGCGGCTCTCCCGGGCGCATGACACGGTAGATGTCGATCAGCGCATCCTCGCGGTTGCCGTTTTTATCCACCGCCAGGGTATTACGAATCCACGGGCCGTTCTGCTGGTCAATGGCCAGAGTCGGCAGTTCGTCGATTCCACGCTCTTCCAGCGCCGCCAGTTTCTGCTCGGTCACTTCCTCACCGGCCTCGCCAAAAATCTCGCCGGTATTGGGGTCAAATATATCCTCGCCCAGGAAACGGCCGATCAGATCAGCGCGGGAGACGAGCACGCTCTTGGTCTTCTCCGCGATCTTGCGCACGGTGCGCGCGGTCAGCTTGTCCTCAACCTTGGCCACAACCTCGCCGGTTTCGGCGTCAACCAGATCTTCGATGAGCTTCAAATTCCGGAAGGCATCCGCTTCAAAGGGGCGGGACCATTGGCCTTTATTGGAGGCAAACACCACCTTTCCGTAGAAGAAATTCAAAATCTCCTCGGAATCCATGCCTTTGATTTCGCCGATCTCAACCGTCTCGCCCTTGGAGGCGCGGGCTTCGATCAACGCTTCCGTCGCGGCGGAGGGCAGCGCGTACATCAACGTGGTCACCGGCAGCTTGCGCTTGCGGTCGATACGCACATAGATCAGGTCTTTGGCATCAAATTCGAAATCGAGCCAGGAACCGCGATACGGGATGACGCGGGCGGTAAAGAGATATTTGCCCGAGGAATGGGTCTTGCCACGGTCATGGTCGAAGAACACGCCAGGTGAACGGTGCATCTGCGAGACGATCACACGCTCGGTGCCGTTCACCACGAAGGTGCCGTTATCGGTCATTAGCGGCATGTCGCCCATGTAAACGGGCTGCTCTTTAATATCGCGGATGGATTTCGCACCGGTATCTTCGTCCAGATCCCAAACGATCAGGCGCAGGATCACCTTCAGAGGCGCAGCGTAGGTCATGCCGCGCTGAATGCATTCCTCGACATCATATTTCGGCTCTTCCAGCTCGTAATAGACGAACTCAAGCCGGCCGCGGCCAGCGAAATCGTCAATCGGGAACACGGATTTAAACACTTCCTGGAGGCCGGAATGCGTCCGGGCGTCCGGTTTCACGTTCATTTGCAGAAAGGAATCGTAGCTCGCCCGCTGCACGTCGATGAGATTGGGCATCGGCGCAACTTCAGGGATTCTGCTGAAGCTCTTCCGGATGCGCTTGCGGCTGGTGAAAGAACTTTTGCCAAAACCACCATTCATCGCGTTCATTCGCATCATCCTCGGTCAGATTTGATCGTCGTCGAAATAGTCATCGTCTAAAAAACGGGTGGCAGGCGGCCACCCAAAGGTCACCGCCTGCCCTTTTGCCCTATGCGCGCAACGGCAAGTTCATGCCGTTACGGGAAGCAGGATTACTTGACCTCGACAGTCGCGCCCTGCTCTTCCAGCGTCTTCTTAATCGCCGCGGCCTCATCCTTGGTCGCGTTTTCCTTAACGGTCTTCGGCGCGCCCTCAACCAGGTCCTTGGCTTCCTTGAGGCCCAGGCCGGTGATGGTACGGATTTCCTTAATCACGTTGATCTTCTTCTCGCCACCATTGGCGAGGATCACGGTGAACTCGGTCTGCTCTTCAGCAGCAGCAGCCGGCGCACCGCCAGCCGGGGCAGCGGCGGCAACAGCCACCGGCGCAGCAGCGGAAACGCCCCACTTCTCTTCGAGCAGCTTAGAAAGCTCAGCGGCTTCCAAAACGGTCAGCTTCGACAGCTCTTCAACGAGCGAATTCAGGTCAGCCATTTAGAAAAATCCTTGGGTAAAATAGGCTTTGTTTGGTTCAATGCAAGGCCGCACCACGCGGCCCCGCGAAAAGCGACAAGTGAGCGAGAATCAGGCCGCCTCGCTCTTCTGGGAATCGGCATACGCCGCGAAAACCCGTGCAAGTTGTCCGGCAGGAGCCTGCAGAACGCCGGCAACCTTGGTCGCCGGGGCTTGGATAAGCCCCAGGATCTTGGCGCGCAGGCTGTCAAGGGAAGGCAGCTCGGAAAGAGCTTTGACGCCATCGACACTCAGAACCTGAGCGCCCAGGGCACCACCCAACAGAACAAACTTGTCATTGGTCTTGGCGAAGTCGACAGCAACCTTGGCAGCCGCAACCGGGTCCGCAGACCAGGCCAGAGCTGTGGGCCCCTTCAGAAGGGGTGAAATGCCGTCGAACCGGGTTCCTTCGAGAGCAAGAAGGGCCAGACGATTCTTCGCAACCTTGAAGCTTACGCCCGCTTCACGCATCTTGCGGCGCAGATTGGTTACATCCTCAACCGTCATCCCCTTATTCTGGGTGACAACGACCATGGACGTATCCGCGAACACCGCAGACAGCTCAGCGACGAATTCACGCTTCTCTATGCGATCCACATCCGTCTCCAACTTGACGAGCAGTTTGGCGTTGCCGCCGCCCTACTCAGGTTACCCAAGCAACCGGGACCATCCCGTTTGCCTTCGCCTGTCCTTTAC
>JAGWIE010000062.1 GCA_028866445.1 Rhodospirillales bacterium
GCGCGGCGTTGCCGAAAGGTGGCGCTGCGCTGTAGCGAAGAAGGATCGTTGATGACTCACCGCATGTTCCGACCCGCGCTGGCGCCGGTGCTCGCGCTTGTGCTTGCCGGATGCGCGACGTACCGCGCGATGCCGCTATCGGAGCGGCCCAATCTTGCATCTAACATCGCAGATCTTGACCGGACGATCCCCGCATCCGCGGGTGCGCCGGCCCAGACCATAGCGGTAGATCAACCCCTCTCGATCGATCAAATCGGCGTTCTTGCTATTTTGAACGATCCTGACCTCGCATCTGAACGCGGGCAGCTTGATAACGCGCGTGCCAGCCTGTTGAGCGCGACCATTCTGCCCAACCCGCAAGTGTCGCTGGGCTTTGCAGCACTTCTTGGCGGGCCTGGTGCGTCCACTCCAGCCTATACGGCGTCATTGTCGCAAGACATCATGTCTCTGGTTACATACCGGGCGCGTGTTGCCGGTGCACGCGACAGTTTCAAATCGGTCAACGCCTCGCTGCTCTGGCAGGAATGGCAGGTGGCGCAGAAGGCGCGCTTGCTCGCCTTGACCGTTTATAGCGACGAGCAGACGATCAGATATAGCAACAACGAATTGTCTTTGCTGACCAACGAGCTCGGTGGTGTGCAGCAACAGACGGCAAGCGGAAATCTTGATCTGACCGCCGAGGCGCCGCTGACCGCGGCCGTTGCAACTGCGCAGTCAGCCCTTGCCACTGCTGAGATTACGCAGCTCTCCGACTGGCAATCGCTTAACGCACTGCTTGGCCTTGAGCCGGATACTCGCTTTGCGATCGCGGAACCCAGCGTGGCACCCCCGCCTTCGAATGTGTCGGAACTTCTGGCCTCACTGCCGGAACGCCGGCCTGATCTCATCGGGCTGCAGCTTGGATATGCTTCATCTGAGGCTTCGCTGCGCGAGGCGATTTTGATGCAGCTTCCGTCTCTGGTGTTTGGCCCGGTTTATAACCAAGACACCTCCGACGTTAAGTCGCTTGGCCCAACCGCGACGTTCGACCTGCCGATCTTTAACCGTAACCAGGGCGGCATTGCCGCTGCCAAGGCAACGCGTGAGCAGCTTTACGCTGAGTATCAGGCGCAGCTCGATAGCGCTGAAAGCAATGTGAAAGCGCTGCAGCAGCAGATCGTCGTGCTGCAGAAAGATTACCAGGACGCTGCTAATGCAGTTACCGGCGCTTCTTCGGTCGCGAATAACGCCGGCCAGGCTTATGGTCAGGGAAGCATCGATCAGCGTTCGCTGGTTGATTACCAGACCACGGTGCTGGAACGTCAGCTCGACGCCGTCAACTTCAAGACGCAACTACTGTCGGATGAAGTTACGCTAGGTGCCGAACTTGGTGTTGGCCTGCCAAAAACGCTGCTCGCCGAGCACCCGATATCCCCTAATACCACGAATCAAGACCAGGTGACGCCCCAATGAAACGACTGTCCTTATTCGCTCTTGCCCTAGGCATTTCTCCTCTTTTGGCGTGCGGCCCTGCCGCCGCCGATGATACGCCCAGCGTGCTTGCAAAACTGGCTCCGCTTACGAAGGGGGCGCTTCCGAATCTCATCACCGTGTATGGGCAGGTGGGACCAGATTCCGCAGGCCGCCAGGCGCTGATTGCGC
Organism: Rhodospirillales bacterium; assembly: GCA_028866445.1. Lineage (GTDB taxonomy): Bacteria > Pseudomonadota > Alphaproteobacteria > Acetobacterales > Acetobacteraceae > Acidocella. Next base: position 1,642 of record JAGWIE010000062.1, read on the forward strand.
CGGTGGAAGCTGCTGTGACCAATGTTTTCGTCCGTACCGGGCAACCGGTGACAAAGGGTGAGAAGCTGGTTGAACTCACGCCGAGCCCAAACTCGGCCACATCTTATGAGCAGGCGAAATCCGCTCTTAGCCTGGCTTCTAATGTTGTTGAGCGCACCCGCTCCCTGGTTGCGAGCCATCTCGCCACCCAGCAGGATTTGGCGCAGGCTGAAAAAAATGAGTCTGACGCGCGTGCGACCTTTGATGCCTTGAGCAGCCAAGGTGCCGCCGGCGCGCATGATCTTGTGGCGCCGTTTGATGCGATTGTTACACAGATACAGGCGTCGCCAGGCGATGTTGTCTCTCAAGGGGCGCCGGTGATCGATCTGGTTCAGCCCAACGGACTGATGGTGATTGCAGGCGTTGTGCCGAGCGATGCAATGTCTGTTAACGCGGGCGACCCCGTAACGCTGACGCCGATTGATGGCGGTAATTCAGTGCAGGGTAATGTTACATTTCGTGGTTCGTTCGTTGATTCAACAAACGGGCTAGTGCCGGTTGACGTGAGCGTGCCGTCGAATGGTGCCTTGCTGGGCGAGATGTTCCGCGCTGACATCGATGTCGGCAATGTTAGCGGCTATCTCGTGCCGCACCACGCGGTGTTGGTGGATGATTCTGGCGTGCCTTATGTCGTGCAATCCGACAAAATGGTCGCGAAAATTGTTTCGGTTAAGGTTCTCGACTCAAATGGCAACCAAGATGTGATCAGCGGTCCGCTGGACCCGTCCATGCCGCTTGTTGTTGATGGCGCTTATCAGATGTCTGACGGTACGCCGATTCAGGTTAATACAGGCAGTGGCGCTGCCGCGGCTGCTCCGGGGGGGAATTAACGTGAATTTTGTCTCCTGGGTTGAACATCATCGCCGATCGGTGATGGTGTTCGCGGTGGCTCTTGCCATCGCGGGTGTCTTCGCCATCGCCAAAATGCCATATGGCGTTTATCCGGTCATCAGCTTTCCGCGTGTGCGTATTGAAATTGATGCCGGGTCCAGGCCCGCGCAGCAACAGCTTTATGACGTGACGGCGCCGGTCGAAACCGTGCTGCGCCAGATTCCGCATGCGCTGAACGTGGAATCGACAACGTCTCGCGGATCAACGGAACTCTTTGTCGATTTCCCCTGGGGAACTGACATGAACCTCGCCCAGCTTGGGGTTGAGGGCGCGATGTCCCAGATTCTGCCGGACCTTCCGTCGGGTACGACCTATAACGTCATTCAGATGTTGCCGAACATCATCATGCCGTTCTCCTCGTATTCACTGACATCTGATTCAGTTTCGCAGGTGGATCTGCTGAGGCTGGCGCAATATCAGATCGCGCCGATGTTGATGGGGATCAATGGTATTTCTTATGTCGGCACGCTTGGTGGTGACCAGGAGGAAGTTCAGGTTCACCTGAACCCCGCGCAGCTGAAGGCTTTCGGCCTGACGGCGGATGATGTTTCCAATGCGATTACGAAGGCCAATACGCTTGAGGGCATTGGGCATTTGCAGGACCATGATCTGCTTTACCTGATGTTTGCAAATAATGGTCTCACCGGTTTGAAGTCGATCCGCGATATTACCCTGCAGACAGCGCAGCATGGTATTGTCCGGCTTGCTGACCTTGGCACGGTAACCGATGGTGTGGTGCCGAGATGGTATCTGGTTGTTGACCAAGGCAAGCCTTCGGTTGAGATCAACGTTTATCAGCAATCTTCGGCAGACGTAGTTTCGCTACAAGATCAGGTGGCGAAAAAGCTGGCGGATTTCATGAAGACGCAGCCTAAGGCCATTCATCTGGTTAAATGGTACGACCAGACACAGCTTGTTGGTTCGTCTGTTGCTGCTGTGCAAGAAGGTATCGTTATCGGCCTCATTCTTGCGGGCTTGGTGGTGCTGTACTTCCTGCGGAACTGGCGAGCGACGGCGGTAGCGATGATCATCGTGCCGATGGCGGTTACGACAACATCTCTGGTGCTCTATGTGCTTGGCATGTCCTTCAACATGATGACGCTGGGTGGTCTCGCGGCGTCCATCGGCTTGTTGATTGACGACGTGATCGTGATGATCGAACAGATCGCGCGGCGTGCCGGTGTACCGGGCCTGGAAAACCCCGAGGCGACAGTTTTGGAATCGGCGAAGGAGTTCCTGAAGCCGCTTACCGGCTCCAGCCTCGCGACCATCGTCATCTTTATTCCGCTGGCATTCCTTGATGGCGTTACTGGTGCGTTCTTCAAGTACCTCTCACTCACCATGGCGGTGGCGCTGATCATTTCTTATCTGTTGACGGCTTTCGTCGCGCCGATATTCGCGCGCTCGATGATCGACTTCAAGAAATGGCATGACCCGAGCCACGATAAGCCTGGTGCGATGCGGCTTACCCATGCACGGCTGCTTGATGGGGCGTTGAAGCGACCGATATTCTTGCCGATTGGTATCGTTCTGCTACTCGCCATTGGCTATGTTGCCATGAACCACACCGGTTCCGGCTTCTTGCCAAACATGGACGAAGGTGGATTCGTTTTCAATTATCAAACGAACCCCGGCACCTCGCTCATCGAAACCAATAAGCAGTTGGCCACGGTTGAGAAGATTCTTACGGATGACAAATATGTCGCGGCGTTTTCCCGGCGTACTGGTGGTGGCCTGGGCGGTGACCTTAATGAACCGAATATGGGTGATATCTATGTGCGGTTGATTGACCCGAGCAAGCGTCCCAACATCTGGAAGGTGATGGATACCATCAATGATGAGGTGACGAATCAGGTGCCTGGTTTGAGCTTCGGTATTGATCAGCTTCTGGGCGATCAGATTGGCGATATGGTGGGTCGACCTGAACCGATTGTGATTAACCTTGCTTCTAAAAATCCGGCCGGTTTGAACGATGTTGCCACGAATGTTGCGAATGATCTCGCTAATGTGCGCGGTATCGATCCATCGTCGATCAATAATGGTGTGGTGCCGGCGGGTGACGCGTTGGAGGTTCAAGTTAATAACGCGGCTGCCAGCCTGAATGGCATGACGGCGAACGATGTGCAGACCCAGGTGGATAACTATCTGGAAGGCACAGTGGTGACGCAATTTATCGGTGAGGCTGGCGATGTTGGCATTCGCCTCAAGGTAGATTCGCCAACCACCGGACAGCTGCGGCAGAACCAGCTAGAGACTCTTCCGATAACTGCACCGGATGGCAGGGTATTCCCGCTCAAGGCTGTGGCGAAGGTGGTGTTTGTTGCTGGGCAGCCTGAAATTACGCGTGCCAACCTACAGCAAATTGTGCAGGTGACTGGCGAAGTTTCTGGCCGCGACCTGGGTGGCACTGCGGCGGATGTGCAAAAGATGTTGAATAAACCTGGAGAGTTACCGCCTGGGGTTACGTATACACTTGGTGGCCAGTTTAAACAGCAACAGCAGGCGCAGCGTGGCATGATGGGCGTGTTTACTGCGGCGATGGTCGCAGAAATCATCCTGTTGCTCTTCCTCTATGAAGAGTTGCTGCTGCCGATCATCATCATCGCGACATCTGTGATTTCAGTGAGTGCCGTATTCGTGGGTCTCTGGATCACGGGTATTGAGCTCAACATCACTGCGATGATGGGCATGGTGATGATCCTTGGTATCGGTACCGAGATGGCTGTGTTCTATGTCTCGGAATACCAAATGCTAGCCGAAACCATGCCGCGCCGCGATGCGTTGCATGAAGCTGCGCTCAACCGGCTTCGGCCGATCCTCATGAGCGTGGTGGCGATGGTGCTGGCCCTGCTGCCGCTTGGTGCCGCGGTGAGTGGATCGGGTGACCAGATGCAGCAGCCGCTTGCGGTGGCGATCATGGCGGGCATCGTCGTCCAGCTTCCGATGGTGCTGCTGGCGATGCCGGTGGCGATCGCGCTCACGCTGCCCCGCAGCGAGAGGCGAAAAGCCTGAGGCTAAACCTCTACTGCCGCTGAAATAGGCGGGGGAGTTCAAATTAAACCCGGCCAGTGCAAACTGGCCGGGTTTTTTGTGTCTTTAAATCGCGGTAGGGAGTGCGGTGGTTTCTCCCCCCCAATGGTGTAGGTTGGACGGCGATGGATTAATAAGTAAAGGGCGATTCAGACATGAGGTTACCCCGTGAAGCCGGTCGCTCTCATTTCAGCGCATTCTAAGGGGAAAGACCCCAAGCCCGGCCACGGCACTCCACCCATATGCGCTATTGGAAGCTGCGAGCGCACCCGCGTTCTAATAGCCAGCACGAACGCGGATACTCGACTCGAGATGTTTCGTGGCAACCATTATTCAAACATTCAGGGCCAGGAGTTTGACCTGGATCGCAATACCCGATTCGGTTCGGGCGAACACAAAATTGCCGCCGTGTAGCCCCGCTATGGCCTGCGCCAAAGGCAGACCCAGGCCATAACCAGGGCGTTGGCGGGCTGCATCAACGCGGTAGAAACGCCGCAGCACCAGGTTTTCTGCTTCAGCGGGTATGCCGCAGCCATCGTCGGTAATATGAAGCTCAATCCAGCAATCTTGCCTCGACGCCTGGATGAAAGCATGAGTAGCGCCCTGTGCGTGCAGCACAATGTTGTCCAGCAGATTTGAAAAAAGCTGGGCCAGCAATTCCCGGTCGCCCTGCACGAATAAACCTGTGTCTATCTCAGTGCGCAAAACGATACCATGTTCGGCCAATACCGGCTCGAAACTCTCGGTTAAAAGGGTTAGTAGGGCAGAGAGGTCAACCGGCGCGAACTGGGAGCGTCTGGCACCGGCCTCGATCTCCGCCAGACGCAGCATGGCCGAGAAAATTTCCAGCGCCTGGTCCAGTTGGGCGATGGCTTCGTCACAGACTTCCGCCAGCGCCGGATCGGTGAATCGCGCCTTGGAAAGCTCTAAATGCCCCCGCAAGCGAGCCAAAGGTGAGCGCAAATCATGGCTGATATCATTCGTTACCTGGCGAAGATTTTCCATCAGCTCCTGAATGCGTTGGAGCATTTGGTTCGTTTCTTCCGCCAGCCTGTCGAACTCATCGGCTGAATTGCTGACCTTAATCCGGCTGTTGAGGTCGCCTTCCATTATCTCGCGCAGCGTGGTGGCAAACCGGTCGACACGCCTTAGAGTGCCGCGGGCCGTTAGCAGGCTGATCAAAATTCCCAGCGCCAAAATGGTGCCGAACACAGCAAGAAAGGAATGAGCGAGAAGCTTTTTTATTGTCACAAACCCGCTGGCATCTGCCGCAATGATAAGGCGTTCACCATCTGGGAGCCTGACAACCGTACCGCAGACTGCCAAGACATGGTTTGGCAGGGTTACGCCTGGTTGGCCAAACAAGACTTCCGACCCCTTCCAGTGATCTGCCAAATCAGCGGTTAGGCGAAAATTCCCAGCCTCCCATTGCCCGTTCGGGGCTAGGACGGCGTAGAACATACCGTTACCTTCAACGACTTCGGTCTGCACGTCCCGAAGGAGTTCATCTGGATTGTTTTGAATATCGAGCAGAATATCCGCCTGTGCATCAGCGACGCGTTGGTTAAGATGCGCGTGCCAGCCAGCATCCGCTGCGTGGTAGATAATGCCGAATACCAGCATTGTTCCTGCCAGCGAGGCCAGCGCGCCGAACAATGCCAGCCGGAAACCGGAAATGCGCCAAAGCGAGCGGACCCAACTTTCAAGCCTCGTCAAGTTTGTACCCGGCGCCACGATATGTATGGATGAGCTGTGGTGAAAAGCCTTGGTCTA